>NZ_JBJQMC010000011.1:0-162736 GCF_046486085.1 Escherichia sp. WS568 | reverse complement strand
GCAACGAGAGATGAGTTCGGGGTCGAGGTAATCCCCCAGAGAAGTCAGTGGGTTACGCAGAGAATCGTAACGGGATACCAGATCAAGAGCCTGTCCAATGTGCATAAAAAAATCCGGAAACAAGTGAGCGTTTCCGGATTCTTACACAGCCACTGGATCGGTCAACTGATCCTTAACTGATCGGCATTACAGCCTTCGGGCTGGCATTTTTTATGGCTGAGTTACCAGCGGCCAGACGCGCCGCCACCGCCAGAAGAACCGCCACCTCCGTTAAATCCGCCGCCACTTGAGCCGCCACCAGAACCGCCGCTGTCTGAATGATAACTTCTACCTGATGCTTTTTTCTGTGGGACACATAACCAGGTAAAGACCATAATGATGGTGAAAGCAAAAAAGAAGGAAAATACAGCAATGGAAAAAGTTTGATCGGAGAACAGGAATAAATCTATAAGATAGACTGTTGAAATACAAACACTGCTTTTAAATGCCCGACAAAAATTATTGCCTTGATGAAAAAACCAGAAAGGGAAGAACATCACTGCAAATACCCAAAAAATAGCAAAGTAGTAATGATCACTGGAAGACGCTGATTCACTTTCTGAAGGATTAGACGAATATTGGTGTTGTGAAGTGAGTTGGTTATTCAAAGCGATTATAGCTAATTCTAATCCCTTAGCTAATTTTTGTTTTTTAAAGGCGGGTATCATGATGCTACGGATGATATTGCCAGCCAGAGCATCGGTTACCTTTTCTTCCAGCCCATAACCTACCTGGATGCGGACAGTACGATCCGACCAGGCAACAATGATCAGTATCCCATCATTACGTTTGGCATCTCCTAAACGCCAATTGTCAAAAACTCTTGTAGCATATTGTTCAATAGAATCGTCTCCGGTGGATGGCACTATTAATACAGCGACCTGTGCCCGTGTTTTTTGTGTAATATCCTGCAGCTGTTGTGTTAGTGATTGTTGTTCAGACGTGCTTAAGGTACCAGTAATATCGGTCACCTGTTGGCGCAGCTCCGGCACAGCAATTTGCTGGGCAAGCACAGGAAGGCACCATAAAGTGAGTAGAAAAAGGATTATACGCATAACGATCACCAACGGTCGGATGAACCGCCGCCTCCTGAAGAACCGCCGCCACCGCGGAAAGAATTTTTCGACGAAGAGCGAGAATGAGCATTACGATTCCCCGTTTTCCTGTTGCTTTTTTCTCCTGACCCCAGCTTAAGATTGCCAGTAAATTTGGCCACAATGATCAGCAGAACGATGCCAGCAATGGTTATTGGGCCGATAAAATGATCAATTAACCCAATAATTGTTGAGATGAATGCTATATCTTTATTACTGGCGAATACCAGGCACCATCCCACAACAATTATCAGCAGCACGACAAACAATGAGTTTCGTTCGGATTGAGAAACCTGCTGAGTCGTCTTTTGTTTTTTCACTTTAGCGTTTTTATTTTTTGGGGCCAGCATCATAGGAAATACGCGATACATATGAAAAATTACCGCGAGACGCTGCCAGCAGGTTGCTGCGAAAAATAAACTAAAACAAACGAGCGATACCCGCCGAATGATGACATCATCCTGAAAGAAGAAAAACCAGACCATAGGAGTAATCATCGATATCATCCATATGCCAGGCCCGGGACGGCTGGTAAATCGCCAGAGGACAACGATGGCAACGATCATCAGTAATGTCCAGGCAAGACATGGCAGCGAGCGTTGCGGATTAGCAAACAGATGATTGGCTAAAGCATCCAAAGGGCTAAGATTCGCTTTTATATAGGTAAACTGTGCGATGCCTTCAATTCCCTGCGTTAACCCGGAGAAGAGATTATTTTTTTTGAATTCCGGTTGCATATGGTAATGAACAATTTGCGCAGCTTGTTCCGGTGGCAGCATCTCTTTCAGTCCATGCCCAATCTTCATTGACGCCAGCCCTTCCGGCCAAACGACGAGAATTAAGATACCTTCGCCGTACCGCTTCTCTCCAACGGGTTTCCAGTGATATAACCCGTAGCTCTGAGAGGCTGCAAGTTTAATGTTTTTGCCCCCTGTGGTCGGCGTAACCAACACGGCCACCTGGAAGTGGTTTTGCTGCTCGAGAGTCTGTAATTGTTGATTTAAAGCAGTTTGTTCTTCTGTCGTTAATGTCCCGGTTAAGTCAGTTACTGAAGGCAATTGTTCAGCGAATGCCTGGAAACCATATAGCATCAGAAGTAAGAGAAAAATACGCATTTCAATTCCTTTTGTTACCAGCGCCCGGAGGCGCCACCGCCGCCAGATGAACCGCCGCCGCCGCGGAAATTGTCATTGTCGAATGAAGAGGATGACGATGACGAATAGTGGGAGGAAGAATTACTTCTTGTATGGCGTGATGGCTGGTTGGTATTACGCATCGAATCCCGAACCTTTTTGCCGAAGGGAGTAAAAGCGATGGCGACAGCCAGGAACGGTGTGGCGAAGCAGAGTAATGTTGCGAGCACTCCCCAGCTTCCGCTGAAACCTGCTATAGGTAAAACAAAGGCCAGTACAATAGCTGCGAAGCAAATCAGTCCCAGCGTTTTGATATATCCTCTGGCAGAAATAAACGTCAGTATTATCGCCCAGACTAACAAAGCCCACCAACCGCTAAAGGGCAAAGGGTGATCGGTCGGTGTTATCGTTGCTGAATTATTCCCCGTCAGGCGACTTTCAATATCGTTGATCCCCTTTTGTAAACCACCAGCCAGGTCGCCTTTTTTAAATGCCGGAATAATACTGTTGCGAATAATTTTCCCGGACTGTACATCCGTAATAATACCTTCCAGTCCGTAACCGATTTCAATACGCACGGTATGATCCTGCCAGGCGACTAACAGTAGAACGCCATCATCGCGGTCTTTATCACCCGGTTTCCAGCTATCGAATACCCGCGTTGCGTACTGCTCGATGGTTTCATCGCCTGTTGTATCAACCACTAACACGACCAACTGTGCGTGGTTTTTTTGCGTCAGGGCTTTAATCTGGTTGGTCAGGGTGTTTACTTCGCTGTTTGTTAATGTGCCGGTTAAGTCATTCACATACTTGGGGGATTCAGGTACTGGAATTTGTGTGGCAAACACAGATGAACAGAAGAAAGCCATAAGGAAGATAAAATTTCGCATAGAACTTCCCCGCTTAATGCGCATTAGCATTCTGGCTAAAATCTATTGTTGGGGCTTTACTTACTGCGGTGACATCATCCGGCAAATAATTTTTCTTTGGTGTGTAATCCATGACCTTTGCGGTTAATACAGCGGGGAATTTGCGGATAGTGACATTATATTGTTCAATGGCTTTAATATATCTTCCTCGCGCAACGGCAATTCTATTTTCACTT
This sequence comes from Escherichia sp. WS568, assembly GCF_046486085.1. NCBI lineage: Bacteria > Pseudomonadati > Pseudomonadota > Gammaproteobacteria > Enterobacterales > Enterobacteriaceae > Escherichia > Escherichia sp. WS568. The sequence goes on along the minus strand of NZ_JBJQMC010000011.1, from coordinate 159,365 downwards.
CCTTCGAGCTGTACCATTAAGTTTTGATAGAGTTCCTGAGCTTTTAACTCAGGGTAACGTTCACTAATTATCGTTAACTGACCGAGAGTGCGAGACACCTGCGCCTGGGCTTGTTGCCAGGCTTGTAATTTTTGCGCATCTCCCGGAGCTTGCTGAAGATCGCTACTGGCGCGATTAGCCTGGCTACGTGCCAATGTTACGGCTTCCAGTACCTCTTGTTCATGGCTAGAATAACCTTTAATACTGGCGACAAGATTAGGAATAAGATCGGCGCGACGTTGATATTGATTCAATACCTCAGACCAGGAGGCGTTAACCTGCTCATCATAGGTTTGAATATCGTTATATCCACAGCCTGATAAATTGACAATAAATATAATTACGATGAATATCCTGAGCATGTCTATGTCCCTTTTAATTAATTCCTTAAAACATAATACGCCGCTTCATTTTATTCTTTATGATCTCATCCACTTTTTGCCTTAAACCTGCCTGTAACAGAATGTTAATAAGACATGATTGTTGTGGCAGGATCTGCAATAATTAACAATTATCCACTTCACAGAGAATGCTATGCAGTACCCGATTAACGAGATGTTCCAGACCCTGCAAGGTGAGGGTTACTTTACCGGCGTCCCCGCCATTTTTATTCGTTTACAGGGATGCCCGGTTGGCTGTGCCTGGTGCGACACCAAACACACCTGGGAAAAGCTTGAGGATCGGGAAGTCTCCCTTTTCAGCATTCTGGCGAAGACCAAAGAGAGTGATAAGTGGGGGGCGGCGAGCAGTGAAGATTTGCTGGCTGTCATTGGTCGGCAGGGATATACCGCGCGGCATGTGGTGATTACGGGTGGTGAGCCTTGCATTCATGATTTGCTGCCACTGACTGACCTGCTCGAAAAGAACGGTTTTAGCTGCCAGATCGAAACCAGCGGTACTCATGAAGTACGCTGCACGCCGAATACCTGGGTTACCGTATCGCCAAAGCTGAACATGCGCGGCGGCTATGAAGTGTTGTCACAGGCACTGGAGCGAGCCAACGAAATCAAGCATCCAGTGGGACGCGTACGTGATATTGAAGCACTGGATGAACTACTGGCAACGCTGACCGATGATAAACCGCGAGTCATTGCACTCCAGCCGATTAGCCAAAAGGATGATGCCACACGTTTGTGCATTGAAACCTGCATTGCGCGTAATTGGCGTTTGTCGATGCAAACACATAAATATCTAAATATTGCCTGATTTGATTATTCATCATTAATATTTAACGTTCAGGTTGAAAAACAATCGCCCCGTTTTACAGGGGCGATGCAAGATAGTGACGGGATTATCGGTAGCGTTTTTGTAGACTGGCAGGAAGATAACGCTGTAATGGGGATGGCGTTTCACCTTCAATCAGTTGCGAAATAAGTTCAAAGCAGTGAAAAGCAAGTTGGCGATTATCCTGTTGTATTGTGTCGATTCTTACCGAAAGTGAATCATACAAGTAATGATCATCAAAACTCGCCAGGTGGATTTTACTGTCGAGTAAATTATATTGGCTCATATAGCGCAGAACGCCTTCCAGTAATCCACAAGCGGCAGTGAATAAGGCTTTAGGGGGACGTCCTAAACGAGCGCATAGCGCGGCAAACATTTCATAGCCTGAGCTCGGATGATAATTACCGTGAATAATCCATTCAGGTTGTAGCGTTACTCCGGCTTGCTGCAAGCCTTGTGTAAATCCTTCCAGTCGATCGCGAGTCGGTGACAAACGGGGTTGTCCGCCCAGAAAATAGAATTCATCCGGGTGACTCCGTGCAATATCTGCCACCAGAGCGGCGGTGGGAGAAACAGAGTCAGTAATGACCAATGGCAATGTGCTGCCGTTCATGTGGCGATCGAACAACACAACAGGTAATTGCTCGCTAAGTTTTTGATAGTCATTATCATGCAGCATACTGGATGCGACGATTAACCCATCAACCTGGCGGGCAATCATATTGTTCACCACCATTGTTTCCTGTGAAGGATTTTCATCAGTACAGGATATGAGGAGTTGGACTCCCGCTTCCCGACACAATGTTTCCAGTTCATGGGAAAATACTGCAAATCCGTAGTTAGTGATTTCAGGAACGACGAGACCAATGGTGTGACTGCGGTTGTCCCGTAATGAGCGGGCATGAATGCTGGGCTGATAATGCTGCTGTTGGGCAATACTCAGCACACGCTCACGCGTTTCCTGCGCAACACGTAACTCTTTGCCACGACCATTGAGAACCAGACTGGCGGTTGCTTTCGACACTCCCGCCAGTTCAGCAATGTCTTTAATAGTAACGCGTTTGGTTTTTCTCACGACGAGGATCCGTAATTCAAAACCCTCATTCTACCATGCAGGCGCGTAGCGACCAGTAGTGTAACGTGACGTCAGACTCGCCCTGTAATATCAGCGAAGCTGGATGATGGGGAAAATAACGATTGCTCATTACGCCTTCGCCATTATTGATGAATATCTCTATGCTGGAACTGTCACAGAGAATCTTCAGTGACGTTACGCTTCCTCGCCAGTAACGAGTTAGTTTCTCTTGCCCTGCAAGGCTTTTCCTCTGTAGTTGAATACCATCGTCATTAAGATGCAGTGCCAGTGCGTTGCCAAAATTCAGATGTAGCTCGCCTGATGGAATGATGTCCATTTCCAGACGTTCAATTGCGACAGGCGGCGCATGATCCGCTTTTCCTTGCCAGAAGTGTTCAGCTTCACGCAGTTGCGCGAGTTCCCTGATTGGCATCTGAAATAATTTTCCCTTCTGGAATGAGAGTTCGCGAAAACAGGTCATTTGATGCTGCCAATGATGCTTTCTGGTTGGTTGCAACATCTCTTCGCCATCAGGAACCCCCATCCAGCCGACCAGTAATCGTCGCCCGTCCGGGGCTTCCATCGTCTGTGGTGCATAGAATTCAAATCCCGCATCCAGCTCTGAGAAAGCGCCATGCGTAAATTTGCCTGTCTCGTAATCAAACTGTCCATGTAGCCAGGCGCAGGGATAGGTATTCAGATAGCGCTCATGTTCGCGCGCCATTCCCTGGGGGCAGCAGAGGAGAATGTATTCACCATCAAGGGCGAAAAGATCAGGACATTCCCACATGTATCCTGCGTTATCAATTTCATTCAGACCATTACCAGCAATTTCTCCATGAAAAGACCAGGTATAGAGATCGACAGAGGAATACAGCAGCACTTTCCCCCGTTTCTCTTTATCTTGCGCGCCAAGCACCATGTACCATCGGCTGTTGTGCTTCCAGACTTTTGGATCACGAACATGTCCGGTGTAACCATCAGGTAACGGTATGACAGGGCCTAATTTATCAAACCCGCCCTGGTTATTTTCGGTGGCCAGACATTGCCATGCCGTTCTGCTGCCATCATCAAACTTAACATTACCGGTATAGCAAAGTGTGAGAACGCCCTGATTATTAACCGCGCTTCCTGAGTAACAACCATTACGGTCATACTCTTTATCGGGCATTAGCGCTAATGGTTCATGCTGCCAGTGCAATAAATCCGTCGAACTCCAGTGCCCCCAACATTTGTACTTATGATTACAATCCAATGGATTCCACTGATAAAACAGATGATAGCGGCCTCCTGACCAGCAAAAGCCATTTGGATCGTTCATTAGTCCGGTGACGGGAGCGAGATGCCAACAAGGATAGTGGGCATCTGCCTGTGCTTTGGACTGACCTTTCATCACTGCCTGTAAAATCGCGGGCATTTGTGAAGGCATCGACATTACTCCTCGTCTGTTTTGTATTTGAGCAATAAAGAGAGACTAAAAGCGACAGCGAAAGCAATCACCATTCCAATAATATAATTAACCAACGATGTTGGCTGAACGATTGCCATGCCGGGTATTGCGGTCAGACCAACGGCAGTCATATAAACGTGAACAGAGACAACCCAGGCACCGCCGGCAGCGCCACCAATTAAGGCCGCAATAAAAGGTTTAACAAAACGAAGGTTGATACCAAAAATAGCGGCTTCAGTAATCCCTAACATTGCGGAAAAAGCCGAGGGTAGGGTGATTGCTTTAATTTTTGTATCTTTGGTTTTAAACCATACCGCCAGACATGCACCGCCTTGCGCAACGTTTGCCATTGCCCAAATAGGCAGCAGGAAATTAACACCGATTGCAGGGTTACCTAAAAGTCCTGCTTCAATTGCGTGGAAGCTATGATGAATACCCGTAATAACAATCGCTGAATATAGCCCGCCGAATAACAACCCCGCTAACCAGCCAGCGTGTGCAATCAGCGTGCTGAGAACGAAAGAGATACCATCACCTAACGCTCGCCCTGCCGGACCAATAATTAAAAGAGCGATAAAGCCAGAAATGACGACAGTCAGAAATGGCGTCAGAATGAGATCCAGAGCATCAGGGATAAACCTGCGTAACTGTTTTTCCACTATGCTCATAAACCATACTGCCAGAAGCACGGGGAAAACCGTTCCCTGATAGCCAATCATGGCGATTTCAAAACCGAAGAAGTTCATTGTCTGAAATCCCGCAGCAACGCCCCAGGCATTTGTGAGTGCCGGGTGAGTCAGAATCCCTCCTAATGTCGCGCCAAGATAAGGATTTCCACCAAATTCACGAGCAGCAGTAAAGCCAATCAGGATGGGGAGAATAATAAATGCGGCTGAACTGCACATATCCAGCAGGATATAAATCGCATTATCGGCATTCACCCAGCCATATGTTTTCACCATTCCCAGAAGCCCCATTAATAAACCAGAAGCAACAATGGCAGGAATGATGGGGACAAAAATATTAGAAAGCAGCCGTGCTATTCGCTGAAAAGGATTGAGTTTTTGAGCGGCGAGTCGAGCGGTATCTGCTTTACTGGATTCGCTAATACCCGCAACCTGAATAAAGGCAGCATAGACTTTATTAACCACGCCGGTGCCAAAGATGATCTGCATTTGCCCTGAATTACGAAAACAACCTTTCACTCCATCAATCTGGCCAATGGCATGTTGATCGGCAAGTGTGTCGTCAACCAGTACCAGCCGTAGGCGAGTGGCGCAATGTGCTGCACTGGCGATGTTCTCCTTACCACCTAATAAAGGAAGCAACGATTGGGCGATTTTATCGAAATCCATATAACCCTCTAATTCATTGTTATTTCAGTAAAAGCCTCACATTCGTGAGGCTGTCTGGTATTAAAACCAGGTTTCCATTTGGACACCAAAATTCCACTCTCCACCAGTATTGAAACCACTGCTGCCGAAAGCGTCATTGCTGGCAAAATCATCAAGTTTGCTGCTCCAGTCCATCCAGGTGGCAAACAGGCGAAGCTCCGGACGGCTAAAGAAATTATTGATATCGTTAGCTTTTAGAGTTGGAGCAAAGGTGAGTTTATAGAAGCTGCCGTTTACGGCGTTGTGGTTTTGATACCCCTTTGGCTTCAGATCCATATATTGATAGCTACCCTCAAAGGCCAGAGCAAAATTCTGTGTTACCTCTTTGATCAGACGTGTATTGAAGGTCACCCATTCGTAGCTATCGCCTTTGACGTAACGATCTTTACTGCTTTGTGCGAGAATTGCTGGCGCAACATACCAACCGCTTCCCAGAGGTGTTGTGCCGTAAGATGCGAAGCGCCAGGTATTCGCCTCAGACAGCAGAGCGCCATCGGAGCCAATCCCTTTGACTTCCGCACCCAGGCCATGGCCATATAGCAGTGCTGTTTTTGCCGTCCCTTCACGCAGGCCATAGAAAGTGTCATTGTGCAGACCAACTAACGCATGTACGCCAGTATTTGCAGCATCAGTTTGAATGAGATCACCATTGGCATCTTTTCGATCATCATTATCTTTTGCCCGTAATCCGCTAACCATCAACTGGAAGGGGCCTGCATAATGATTCATGGTGAGGATGTAGTTCTGAACGTTATTGTCGATATCATCAAGATCGCCGAAATTACGTCCGTAGAGAGAAAAGTTACTGCGGAATGTATCGTTCCATTTTACGTCATAGATACCGCCGCCCGTTCCCGCTAAAAATACGACATCGGAGTCTAACCAGTGAATATCAAAATTGTCGCGATCAAAGCGTTTACCAGCCCAGACAGTACTGTCTTTGAATGCTCCGGTAAAACTTGGTAATGCGCCCAGTTCGGCAAAAGCCTGTCGGATATTCAGGTTACTGGAGCCGCCAGTCCAGTCGTTGTAATCTCTTTGTCCGTCAGCCAACATTGCTTTAAAGCGTGTGGTCGCACCGTTATCTAGTGTTTGTTTATGTTCTACATTTAACTCGACATAGGTATCGGCTTCATTTCCCAGACGGCCAACAGCTCCACCAGTTTCACCTGCGGGAGTCAGATACGGCCCACTTTTGCTACTGGAAGCGGCATCATTCATCAGTAACCCGGAACGGGCATAGCCATGAAACTCAAAACCACTGTTTTCTGCGGATTTCTGTTCGAGCTGAACTGTTCTCTGTGCTACTTCTTGAGTTGTTAGCTGATTTTGTTGTTGTGTTTCAGCCAGTTTCTGAACCTGTAATTCAGCTGTTTTGGCCCTTGCTTCTGCCGCCTGGGCGCGGGATTCCGCATTTTTTAAACGTTGTTCCAACGCCGCCAGTCGAGATTCGATACTGCTAATATCCGTTTGCGCATGTACCGTTGTAGCACCGGTCAGCAAAGCAATTAACATTGCCAAAGTTGTTTTTTTATACATAATTTGTCGCGTCCCATCAGAGAATTATAAAAATTGCTAAAATGCTAAACCGGTTTAGGTGTTGATAATAAAGCTGACTTTTTAGCCAGAGCAATTATTTTCGCTAAACCGATTTAGTAAATGTGACAGGCACGACAAATCGGGTTACAGATACAACAGCAGGATCACTATTGTGAAGGGAGATCGTGTTGTCGGGGTAAGGCGGTTATCGCGCCTTTAGCCGTGGTCGCCAGAGCACCACAAATCTGAGCTTGTGCAATGATTCGTTCAAGCTGTCTGGTATTTGTTGGTATTCCAGAATCAGCCAGACCTGCAAGTAATCCAGCGACAAAAGCATCTCCTGCCCCGGTCGTATCGACGACAGAAACAGGTTTGGCGGGATAGTGGATAAACTGCCCCTGAAAATACACAAGTACGCCATTTTTTCCTTGTGTAATAAGCAATAAAGTCAACGAATAACGTTGTACTAATGAATATGCGCCTTGCTGAACCTGGCTTTCGCCACTGATGAATAGCAACTCTTCTTCGGACAATTTAGCGATATTCGCCAGCGAAAGTGCGCGATCAAGGTATTTCCTTAATAGCGCTTCACTCTGCCAGAGATCGCTGCGGATATTGGGATCAAAACTGATGTTTCCGCCAGCCTGACGTATTTTCTCCATAGCCAGAAATGCGGTACTTCGGGAAGGTTCTGCACTGAGCGCAATGGAACAAAGATGGAGCCATTCACCCGGCCCAAATGCAGGAAGGTCACCAGGTTGTAAAAAAAGATCGGCACTTGGGCGTACCATAAAGGTAAAGTTTCTTTCTCCTTGCTCATCAAGTCCTACAGCCACAATTGAGGTGCGTTGTTGAGGATCAAGAGACATATAATGTGTATCAACATTTTCTGTACTCAGTGTCTGATACATAAAGCGACCGAAAGGATCATCGCCAACTTTGCCAATAAAGGCACTTTTCCCCCCCAGCCTTGCGATACCGACTGCAACATTAGCAGGCGCCCCGCCAGGACACTGTAGTAGTCTCCCCTGGCTTTCGGGTAATAAATCAACAACCGCATCACCGAGTACCCATACTCTTGCGCTCATAAAGGCTCCAATATACTAATTGCTAAACTAATTAAATCGGTTTAGCAATTAAAGCATAAACGCTGCTCAGGAGAGAACAATATTCAGCAGTGGTTACCCGGTATTTTGTGGTGGAAACGTGAATATGCCGGGATTAATCATCTACCCGGCACTGTTTATCTCACTTACGCATTCGACCAGCTCTGGATCGAATCTTCATTCCCCAGCTCACCATGCATCACTTCATACGATTTTTTCAGGATCACATCAGTGTGCTTGGTTAGGTCTTTGAAAATGCCTTTATTCATCGCGTCGTAGCGTTTGGCGTTGCTCTCAACAGGCATAAAGATATCTTTCACGCGAACCATTTTGTCGACAGCCGTTGCGTAATCCGGGTATAGCCCCAGACCTGCCGCCGTATTGATCGCAGCCCCCAGACTTGCACAACCATTAATGGCGTTTCGGCGTGCCGGAAGGTTGAACACGTCGGCAAAAATCTGCATAAACAGATCGCTGTTCGAACCGCCGCCAGTAATGATCACATGCTTTGCAAAGTGATTCATTTCATTACACATATTGTCGTAATTGTTCTTCAGCGTCAGCGCCACGCTTTCCAGTATCGAACGATATATCCATGCGTAATCCATGCTGGAATCAAAGCCGATCATAATCCCGCGTTTGTATGGTTCCCACGGATTGGTCAGCCAGTCCAGCACCGTCATCAGACCATTACAGCCAGGCGGCACACAAGACGCTTTTTTGTTGAGCAAATCTTCCGGTGAAAGATCCTGTGCTTTGGCATCCTGAATTAACGACTCGCCTAGCATGTCGCGTAGCCAGCTCACCGTCCACATGCCTTTGCGAATACCGTAACCTTCATACAGCAAGGTTTGCGGAATAGAAGACATAATCGGCCAGTACGCTACCGGATCTTTCGGCAGTGCTTTGCCGTTCATCATCAACGCGATGTAAGTGCCAAGAGAAATTACCGCCGTTTCATCATCCAGTAACCCTGCTCCCAGTGCTTCTACCGGTTTATCACTGGTGGTACAAACAACGGGCAGTCCAACCGGGAAATGTGTCGCCAGCGCGGCTTGTGGTGTGATATGCCCAAGAACAGTGCCCGGCATTTGCACATCAAAAAGCATCTGTCGGGGAATATTAAACTTCTCCATTACCGCGGTATCTTCGCTCCATGCCCAGGTCTTATAATCCACCGGCCACTGACCAAAATAGTTGGCGATATTGTCTTTAAACTCGCCGGTTAAACGGTGTGTCAGATAACCTGAAAAAGAGGTGACATATGCCACATCAGGATTGGTGTGCTCGTAGGGACGTGTAACGCGTGCATCCTGCCAGCTAATCAACGGCGCAGCTGGCGTGCCATCGGCTTTCAATAACGCACGGCAGCAACGGATGGATCCCAGACCAATACCGACAATATCTTCTTTATTTCCGGCAAACTGACTCATCAAATCGTGACCGGCAAAACATAATGATGCCCATAAATCGTCGTCAGGATGTTCTGCGGTATCGGCATCTGGCGTGTGCATCGGCTGCAATAAGCCTTTGCCTTCGCAAACCACATTACCTTCCAGATCATACATCACCACTTTTGTGCTCTGACTTCCGCCATCAATCCCTATGATGTATTTTTTCGACATGATTTTTCTCCTGTAATTTTCTGGACTTACTTGCTGCTAGCCATAGCAGGGGCGCTATCAGCAGTACGAATTTTTTGGAACAGCAAAAAGGTAAAGATGATCACCATGGCAAGCGCCGCCATGCCCATTAGCCACATGTTGCGGTAGGCTTCTGCAGCGGGCAGGGTGTCTTGCCAGTGGCCGATAATCGGGTAAACGAAGACATCCGGCAGGAATCCAATCACCGAACAAATACCTACCGTGGTGCCCATAATGTAAGACGGTGTTCTCGCTTCGCCGGGGCAGGCCCAGTACAGTCCACGTGAGGCGTAGCAGGTGAATCCCAGTAGTAAAATCAGGCCAATCCCCATAGCGACCGATTGCGGGTTAGAGTTGGTAACAAGCAGGGCAGTCAGTGCCAGCAGGCCGATGATGGAAAGGATTTGAATTACGCGGGTAGGGGATTTCACTTTACTGTAGGTGGTGATAATGCCGCCAAGTGGACCACACAGCGCGCGGAAGATTTTGTTGATCACAATCCCCATGTAGCTCGCCGCCACCAGCGACATGCCGTACATTTCGGTGAGATAGTTGGTGGAGTAACTCAGAATGGCGTAGATGGTGAAGACGCCAAAAATCACCATGCTGCAATACCAGGTGGTGCTGATGCGCAAAACAGCCAGGATGTCGCTAAGCTGGAATGATTGTTTTTCTTCGTTATTGGCACTGCGCAGGTTGTTGTTATCGCTAACAAAAAACCAGCACAGAATCCCCAACAAGATGTAAACCACACTATAGATGATAATGACCGTTTTCAGGCTGGCGCTGTCATCCGGTGCAAAGCGAGAAAAGACCCACATGGTAAACACCGCCAGCGACATTACACCGACGCCGCGCAGCCCTTCCATCCAGCCCATAATTTTCCCTTGCTCGCTATGATCGCCCAGCAACGATGCGGCTTTAATCGACACCGACCACAGCATTAAAATCGTCGTTATCGCAAAGGCAACCTGAATACAGAGCATTACCCACAGCGGTGGATAAGTTGCCATTAACAGACCCAGTAATCCGGTAATGATCATCGCGGAAGTAATCATTTTGCGATGTGAGAATTTATCGGCAATAACGCCACTGGGCGCATAAAGAATAATAGCTGCAATACCAAAGGTACTCATTATTAAACCTATCTCGGTATTGCTGAATCCCATAAATTTCGCCATGGGAATTTGATAAATATAACGTAAATAAGCCAGGTCGAAACTAACGCCGCCGCTAAAACTAATTATCGCGAGGGTTATCCAACGGCGATATGAGTTGTGTTGCATATCGTATTCCCATTTGTAATAGACAAAAAAAAGAGAAAAGTAAGCCGCCCTTTCAGGTGGATTACTTTTCTCAGGTCTCTAGTAATTGCAATAAGAAATAACATGGAAAGCAGTGGTGTTGTGTGAGAGTAGTCACGCTTCTGCTTTTTAAAATTATTTGACAATACGAATATCACACTGTGATTACGATCACATTAGCGCTTATGCCCTTATGCTAAAAATTATCTCCAGTTACCAGAGATAATGAGAAAGGTAACTTCCCTCTCGCGGGGGAAGTTACCTTTCTTTTTTTTGCTTTACGGAAATTGGAGTTAACTATGTCAATCGAATCTCTCAATGCGTTCTCAATGGATTTTTTCTCCCTGAAAGGTAAAACAGCAATTGTTACCGGCGGGAATAGCGGTTTAGGCCAGGCATTTGCCATGGCGTTGGCCAAAGCTGGCGCAAATGTCTTTATCCCTAGCTTCGTCAAAGATAACGGCGAAACAAAGGAAATGATTGAAAAACAGGGTGTCGAAGTTGATTTTATGCAGGTGGATATCACCGCAGAAGGCGCGCCGCAGAAGATTATCGCTGCCTGCTGTGAGCGCTTCGGTACCGTAGATATTCTGGTTAACAATGCCGGTATTTGTAAGCTGAATAAGGTGCTGGACTTTGGTCGTGCCGACTGGGACCCGATGATTGACGTGAACCTGACCGCCGCATTCGAGTTAAGCTATGAAGCTGCAAAAATTATGATCCCGCAGAAAAGCGGTAAAATCATTAATATCTGTTCATTATTCTCTTACTTAGGTGGACAATGGTCACCTGCATATTCTGCCACTAAACATGCTCTTGCCGGATTCACCAAAGCTTATTGTGATGAACTAGGTCAATATAATATTCAGGTAAATGGTATTGCCCCTGGATATTACGCTACCGATATCACCCTGGCGACACGCAGTAATCCAGAAACCAATCAGCGCGTTCTTGATCATATTCCAGCAAACCGTTGGGGCGATACTCAGGATTTAATGGGCACAGCCATATTTCTCGCAAGTCCGGCATCGAATTATGTCAACGGACATTTATTAGTGGTTGATGGCGGTTATTTAGTGCGCTAATCCATAACGGTGGTTTCTGTTTTCTCTTATTAATGATTATTCCATTTTTATTATCAGGAAGGAATTACTATGTCTTTATCTCGCGCAGCGATTGTCGACCAGCTAAAGGAAATTGTTGGTGCAGATCGCGTAATTACCGATGAAACAGTATTAAAGAAAAACAGTATTGACCGTTTTCGCAAATTTCCGGATATTCATGGCATTTATACTTTGCCTATTCCGGCAGCGGTCGTAAAACTCGGTTCCACAGAGCAAGTGTCCCGTGTGCTGAATTTTATGAATGCGCACAAAATTAACGGTGTGCCGCGTACCGGTGCTTCCGCCACTGAAGGCGGGCTGGAAACCGTTGTGGAAAACTCGGTGGTGCTCGACGGCTCTGCCATGAATCAAATCATTAATGTTGATATTGAGAATATGCAGGCCACGGCGCAATGTGGCGTTCCGCTGGAGGTGCTGGAAAACGCGTTGCGTGAAAAAGGTTACACCACGGGGCATTCACCGCAATCAAAACCGCTGGCGCAGATGGGCGGCCTGGTAGCAACCCGCAGTATCGGGCAGTTCTCCACACTCTACGGCGCAATCGAAGATATGGTCGTTGGTCTGGAAGCAGTATTGGCTGATGGCACCGTCACACGTATTAAAAACGTACCACGCCGCGCGGCAGGCCCGGACATTCGTCACATTATCATCGGCAACGAAGGTGCATTGTGCTATATCACTGAAGTAACAGTGAAAATCTTTAAGTTCACCCCGGAAAACAACCTCTTCTACGGCTATATCCTGGAAGACATGAAAACCGGCTTCAACATCCTGCGTGAAATCATGGTGGAAGGGTATCGTCCGTCGATCGCTCGTTTGTATGACGTTGAAGATGGCACCCAACACTTCACCCATTTTGCCGACGGTAAATGTGTGCTGATCTTTATGGCTGAAGGTAACCCTCGCATTGCGAAGGCGACGGGTGAAGGGATTGCTGAAATCGTGGCGCGCTACCCGCAGTGCCAGCGCGTGGACAGCAAGCTGATCGAAACCTGGTTTAACAACCTGAACTGGGGACCGGATAAAGTGGCTGCCGAACGTGTGCAGATCCTCAAAACCGGCAACATGGGCTTTACCACCGAAGTGTCCGGCTGCTGGAGCTGCATCCACGAAATCTACGAAAGCGTTATTAACCGTATTCGCACCGAGTTCCCGCACGCCGACGACATCACCATGCTGGGCGGTCACTCCTCTCATAGCTATCAGAACGGCACCAACATGTACTTCGTCTACGACTACAACGTCGTTGACTGTAAGCCGGAAGAGGAAATCGACAAGTACCACAATCCGCTCAACAAAATCATTTGCGAAGAAACCATTCGCCTCGGCGGTTCGATGGTGCACCACCACGGTATTGGTAAACATCGCGTTCACTGGAGCAAACTGGAACACGGCAGCGCGTGGACGTTGCTGGAAGGGCTGAAAAAACAGTTCGATCCTAACGGCATTATGAATACGGGTACTATCTATCCGATTGAAAAATAATGTGTGAGGCAGCGTTCCGCGATGACGGGGCGTTGCCTTTTCGGCTTCTCAGGCGAGAAGCCGTTCTTATTACCGGACAATGAAGGGGTAAAGATGAACACTTCACCGGTGCGAATGGATGATTTACCACTTAACCGTTTTCACTGCCGCATTGCTGCGCTCACTTTCGGTGCGCACCTGACCGACGGTTATGTCCTCGGCGTCATTGGTTACGCCATTATTCAGCTTACGCCCGCCATGCAACTGACGCCGTTTATGGCGGGAATGATTGGCGGCTCAGCACTCCTTGGTTTGTTTCTTGGCAGCCTGGTTCTTGGATGGATCTCCGACCATATTGGTCGGCAAAAAATCTTCACCTTCAGCTTTTTGCTGATTACGCTCGCTTCGTTCTTGCAATTTTTTGCCACCACGCCAGAGCATCTTATTGGGCTGCGCATTTTGATCGGCATTGGTCTGGGAGGCGATTACTCAGTCGGTCACACCTTGCTGGCTGAATTTTCCCCGCGCCGCCATCGCGGTATTTTACTGGGCGCATTCAGCGTGGTGTGGACCGTAGGCTATGTGTTGGCAAGTATTGCCGGACATCACTTTATTTCCGAAAACCCGGAGGCCTGGCGCTGGCTGCTGGCATCAGCGGCGTTACCAGCCTTGCTGATTACGCTGCTACGTTGGGGCACGCCGGAATCGCCACGCTGGCTACTGCGCCAGGGACGTTTTGCTGAAGCTCACGCTATTGTGCATCGCTATTTGGGGCCACATGTTTTACTGGGCGATGAAGTGGCAGCGGCGACCCATAAACACATCAAAACCTTGTTTTCTTCGCGCTACTGGCGACGCACGGCGTTTAACAGCGTCTTCTTTGTCTGCCTCGTAATCCCATGGTTTGTGATTTATACCTGGCTGCCGACCATCGCCCAGACTATTGGTCTGGAGGATGCGCTGACCGCCAGCCTGATGCTTAATGCGTTGTTAATTGTGGGCGCGCTGCTGGGATTAGTTCTGACGCACCTGCTGGCACATCGCAAGTTTTTGCTGGGAAGTTTTTTGCTGCTGGCGGCAACGCTGGTAGTGATGGCCTGTTTGCCTTCCGGCAGTTCATTAACGCTGCTGCTTTTTGTTCTCTTCAGCACCACCATTTCGGCAGTCAGTAATCTGGTGGGCATTTTGCCTGCGGAAAGTTTTCCTACTGACATTCGCTCGCTGGGCGTCGGTTTTGCCACCGCCATGAGTCGGTTGGGGGCGGCGGTAAGTACTGGCCTGCTGCCGTGGGTGCTGGCGCAGTGGGGAATGCAAGCCACCTTATTGCTCCTGGCGGCAGTGTTGTTGGTTGGTTTTGTTGTGACCTGGCTATGGGCACCAGAAACCAAAGCACTCCCGCTGGTGGCGGCGGGAAATGTAGGAGGTGCGAATGAACATTCTGTTAGCGTTTAAAGCCGAACCGGATGCCGGAATGCTGGCGGAAAAAGAGTGGCAGGCGGCGGCTCAGGGTAATATTGGACCAGATGTTTCGCTACTGCGAAGTTTACTCGGTGCTGATGAACAGGCTGCCGCCGCGCTGCTGTTGGCGCAGAGAAAAAATGGTACTCCGATGTCTTTAACCGCGTTGAGCATGGGGGATGAACGGGCGTTGCACTGGCTGCGCTATCTCATGGCTCTTGGGTTTGAGGAAGCTGTATTGCTGGAGACGGCGGCAGATCTGCGCTTTGCGCCGGAATTTGTCGCTCGCCATATTGCCGAGTGGCAGCATCAGAATCCGCTGGATCTGATCATTACCGGCTGCCAAAGCAGCGAAGGACAGAATGGGCAAACGCCATTTTTGCTGGCGGAAATGCTGGGCTGGCCCTGTTTCACCCAGGTGGAGCGTTTCACACTCGACGCGCCGTTTATCACCCTCGAACAGCGTACTGAAAATGGGGTGCGCTGTTGCCGGGTTCGCTTGCCTGCGGTGATTGCCGTGCGTCAGTGCGGTGAAGTGGCCTTGCCAGTACCGGGAATGCGCCAGCGAATGGCTGCGGGGAAAGCAGAAATTATCCGTAAAACTGTTGCTGTCGAATTGCCAGCGATGCAGTGTCTGCAACTGGCAAGAGCAGAGCAACGACGCGGAGCGACGCTGATTGATGGGCAAACGGTAGCAGAAAAAGCGCAAAAGCTATGGCAGGACTATTTACGCCAAAGGATGCAGCCATGAATATCGCCATTGTGACAATAAATCAGGAGAATGCCGCAATAGCGAGCTGGCTGGCAGAACAGGATTTCAGCGGTTGTACCCTGGCGCACTGGCAGATTGAACCTCAGCCCGTAGTGGCGGAACAGGTGCTGGATGCGTTGGTGGAACAGTGGCAGCGAACGCCTGCGGACGTTGTTCTCTTTCCGCCGGGAACGTTTGGCGATGAACTGTCGACCCGGCTGGCCTGGCGTTTACATGGTGCAAGCATCTGCCAGGTGACTTCGTTAGATATTCCAACCGTAAGCGTGCGCAAATCCCACTGGGGAAATGCGTTGACGGCGACGCTGCAAACAGACAAACGCCCGCTATGCCTTTCGCTGGCACGTCAGGCGGGAGCAGATAAAAACGCCACGTTGTCCTCTGGGATGCAGCAACTGAACATTGTCCCCGGCGCGCTTCCCGACTGGCTGGTTAGCCTAGAAAACCTGAAAAATGTTACCCGCGACCCATTAGCTGAAGCCAGACGGGTGCTGGTGGTGGGGCAGGGCGGAGAGGCAGATAACCAGGAAATCGCTATGCTGGCAGAAAAGCTGGGAGCCGAAGTGGGCTACAGTCGGGCACGAGTGATGAACGGTGGCGTTGATGCCGAAAAAGTCATTGGTATTTCCGGACATCTGCTGGCACCTGAGGTGTGTATTGTTGTTGGTGCTTCCGGCGCAGCAGCGTTAATGGCGGGCGTACGCAATAGCAAGTTTGTGGTGGCGATTAATCATGACGCCAGCGCAGCGGTATTTTCACAGGCAGATGTTGGCGTGGTTGATGACTGGAAAGTGGTGCTGGAGGCACTGGTGACAAACATTCACGCAGATTGCCAATAACGTGTTGCCGGATGATCCTGCCTACGGTTCTGGCCTGGGGACTTGTAGGCCTGATAAGACGCGTCAAGCGTCGCATCAGGCGCTGAATGTCGGATGTGGCGTGCAGCCTACAAATCACACAAATTCAATTCGTTACGATTATCCCGTTAAAGCAATTTTTTCGCCAACGTCCAGACCCCGGTATTCGTGGTGGAAAGCGCCACGACACCCGCGTTAATCGCATTACGCGCATCTTCTTCATCGCACACCAGCCCGCCGGCAATCAGCGGTTGGCGGATTTTCTCCGTCACCCAGCCCAGCACTTTGGGCATACAGCCAGGCAGGATCTCAATACAATCCGGATTCGATTGCGCAACTTGCTTATCAATGTTGTGAAACGAAATCGAATCAACAATAAACAGTCGATGAATACAGAAAAAACCTTCCGCTCTTGCTGCTTTCAGCATTGAGGCTTTGGTACTGATAATTCCGTCCGCCTCGGTCACCAGTTTCAAAAACTGAATCACCACTTCTTTATTTGACGCGCCTTCCAGCAAATCAACATGAATAAAAGCATATTTCCCGGCGTTCTTAATCTTTTTAACGATATTACTAATGGTGCAGATATTGCCGTACAACACGGAAATAAACTGGCATTCAGAGTCGATTGCCAGTTGCAGGCTGGCATTATCTTTAACGGCAGCAATCACCGGATTCTGGCGGAGCAGGTGTAAGAGGGGCATAAATTATCCTTATTATTTATCCAAAACGGTAGGTGATGCCGAATCCGGAAGGTGGATAGCGCCACTGTTGTAGTGTTTTTTCGTCGCACAGCAAACGGCAGGTGCCACACTCCAGGCAACTGCGATAGTCAATACGTAAGTCACCTTCTGGTGTGAGCGAAAAAAGACCAGCCGGACAAGCGTTAATCAACCATTGTACCGTCTGACGCTCAACGGAGTCAGCCGGAACAATGTGCGGCGCATCGGCAACGCGCCAGAGATTACGGGCTACAGACATCGCAGACTCCTGATAACATCGCCCGCCAGATGCCACAGGCCGTGACGACGTAAATGACGCCAGAATAACTGGTGCAGCGGTGGAACAGGTTTATCACCCTGATCCCATAAATCGCGGGAAATATCCTGCATTAACGCAGGCCACGCCCGATACCAGCCAGGGCGTTGCAAAAGCGCCGGAACATGCTGATAACGTTGTAGAACATCCCACAGCAGGCTGCGCTCTACGTTGTGATGATAAAGCGCAAACAGATTTTGCGGCTCGCGGTGCTGGCAGGCGCTTATCAGCGTTTGTGCCGCCGCCTGCGCGCCAGTTAGCGCCATATCCATGCCGCGCACGGAAATTCCGGTATTGACGCAACTGCGCAACGTATCGCCCACCAGCAGCCAGCCGTTACCGGCGTATTGCACCTGCATACTGTGCAAGCCACCTTCTGGCACCAGATGCGCACCATACTCCAGTGATTCCGTGTTTTTGATAAGCGGGCGCACTGCCGGATGCGTTTTAAAGCGAGCCAGCAGCTCGCTTGCCGGAACACGACTTTGCGTAAGTGAAGAGAGCGGGCAAACAATCCCTAACGAGAGCGTTTGTTGATTAGTATAAAGAAATGCGCCGCCGGGTAAGTCATCACAGATCCCGCCGCTGAACAGCAACGCTGCGCCTTCGTTATTCTCCAGATGAAAACGTTCTTCAATAGCGGATGTTTCCAGCGACAGCACTTCTTTGATCCCCAACGCCATCGCTTCGCCAGCAGGACGAGTCACTAACCCGTGACGTTCAGCCAGGACGCTGTTGGCACCTTCTGCCAGCACCACATAACGGGCGCGGAGAATATCGTCACCACAAATGACACCACACACCCTGCCGTTTTCTTCATACAGCGCATCCACCGTCGCACCGGGGATGCATTCGACACCTTCTTTTTCGGCTTCGGCAACCAGCCACGGATCGAACCGTGCACGTAATACACTCCAGGATTCACCGCCGGGCTGTAAGCTGGAAAACGTCGTTGCGCCATCCGGCGTTAACAGGGAAAGGCTTTCGTGAGTGATGCGTCGTTCAAGAGGCGCGGTCAGATGAAATTGTGGGAGGAGTTCCGCGAGCGCCTGGGTATATAAACGCCCGCCGGAAAGATTTTTGCTGCCGGGGATTTCAGCGCGTTCCAGTAACAAAACGGATAAACCCGCTCGCGCGCAGCGTAACGCGCAAGCGGTGCCTGCAATACCGGCACCAATAATAATAATGTCGCAGTCGTCTTCCATGTCATGCCCCAGATATCCAGAACACAACACCCTAACATAGCGTTACTTAAGGGAAATTGACCGCCGACACACTCTTATCATTCGCCGCGATAGATACAACCTGCGGTGCAGGTTTCTTTTACCATCACCGCACTTAACAGCGGCACAACGGGTTTAACCTGATCCCAAATCCATTTTGCTAAAACTTCGCTGGTTGGGTTTTCCAGACCTGGAATATCATTGAGATAATGGTGATCGAGGCGCTCGTAGGTTGGCTTAAACGCCGCTTTCAGTTCAGCGAAATCGATAATCCAGCCCGTATGCGGATCGACTTCCCCGGTAATTTCCAGTCGCACCATAAAGGAATGCCCGTGCAGGCGACCACATTTATGTCCTTCCGGGACGTGTGGTAAGCGGTGAGCGGCTTCGAAGGTGAAATCTTTAAATAACGTGGTGGACATCATAATTTCTCTACAGGACGATAAAACCGCCGTAGAGTACCGGAAAGGCTGTTTTTTCGCATTATCTAAAACGACTTTGTTGCGCAAAATCGCTGATTTATCTTAATGATTGGCTAAATTCATTTGTTTTTCATTGGGTTGAGTAATCTATTTTGTTGTTAAAGACTATTGCTAAAACAGGTTAGTCGATTTGGTTATTAGTTATCGCTATCCCGTCTTTAATCCACACCGTTCACCCCGTTAACCTTACCTTCTCTTCTGTTTTATGGGCGCTGACAGGGCGCAGAAACAGCTTTGCTTACTGGAACATAACGACGCATGACGACACAGGTCTCACCTTCCGCGTTGCTTCCGTTGAACCCGGAGCAACTGGCACGCCTTCAGGCGGCCACGACCGATTTAACTCCCACCCAGCTTGCCTGGGTTTCTGGCTATTTCTGGGGCGTGCTCAACCAGCAGCCTGCTGCGCTTGCAGCGACGCCAGCGCCCGCCGCAGAAATGCCGGGTATAACTATTATCTCCGCCTCGCAAACCGGCAATGCGCGCCGGGTTGCTGAAGCGTTACGCGATGACTTATTAGCGGCAAAACTAAACGTTAAGCTGGTGAACGCGGGCGACTATAAATTCAAACAAATCGCCAGCGAAAAACTGCTTATCGTGGTGACGTCAACGCAAGGGGAAGGGGAACCGCCGGAAGAAGCCGTCGCGCTGCATAAGTTCCTGTTCTCCAAAAAAGCGCCGAAGCTGGAAAACACCGCATTTGCCGTGTTTAGCCTCGGCGATAGCTCTTATGAATTTTTCTGCCAGTCCGGGAAAGATTTTGACAGCAAGCTGGCGGAACTGGGCGGTGAACGCCTGCTCGACCGTGTCGATGCCGATGTTGAATATCAGGCCGCTGCCAGCGAGTGGCGCGCCCGCGTGGTTGATGCGCTTAAATCGCGTGCGCCTGTCGCGGCACCTTCGCAATCCGTCGCTACTGGCACGGTAAATGAAATCCACACCAGCCCGTATAGCAAAGACGCGCCGCTGGTGGCGAGCCTCTCTGTTAACCAGAAAATTACCGGGCGTAACTCTGAAAAAGACGTTCGCCATATCGAAATTGACTTAGGTGACTCGGGCCTGCGTTACCAGCCGGGTGACGCGCTGGGCGTCTGGTATCAGAACGATCCGGCACTGGTGAAAGAACTTGTCGAACTGCTGTGGCTGAAAGGCGATGAACCTGTCACCGTTGAGGGCAAAACCCTGCCGCTGAATGAGGCGCTACAGTGGCATTTTGAACTGACCGTCAACACCGCCAACATTGTTGAGAACTATGCCACGCTTACCCGCAGCGAAACGCTGCTGCCGCTGGTGGGCGATAAAGCGAAGTTGCAGCATTACGCCGCGACGACGCCGATTGTTGACATGGTGCGTTTCTCTCCGGCGCAACTGGATGCCGAAGCGCTGATTAATCTGCTGCGCCCGCTGACGCCGCGCCTGTATTCCATCGCCTCTTCGCAGGCGGAAGTCGAGAACGAAGTACACGTCACCGTTGGTGTGGTGCGTTACGACGTGGAAGGCCGCGCCCGTGCCGGTGGTGCCTCCAGCTTCCTCGCGGATCGTGTGGAAGAAGAGGGTGAAGTCCGCGTCTTTATCGAACATAACGATAACTTCCGCCTGCCAGCCAATCCGGAAACGCCGGTGATTATGATTGGCCCAGGCACCGGCATTGCGCCGTTCCGCGCCTTTATGCAGCAACGCGCCGCCGACGAAGCGCCGGGGAAAAACTGGCTGTTCTTTGGCAACCCGCACTTTACGGAAGATTTCCTCTACCAGGTGGAATGGCAGCGCTACGTCAAAGAGGGCGTGCTGACGCGTATCGATCTTGCCTGGTCGCGCGATCAAAAAGAAAAAATTTACGTACAAGACAAACTGCGCGAACAGGGCGCGGAGCTGTGGCGCTGGATCAATGACGGTGCCCACATTTATGTCTGCGGCGACGCTAATCGCATGGCGAAAGACGTTGAACAGGCACTTCTGGAAGTGATTGCCGAATTTGGTGGCATGGACACCGAAGCGGCGGATGAATTTTTAAGTGAGCTGCGCGTAGAGCGCCGTTATCAGCGAGATGTCTACTAATGAGCGAAAAACATCCAGGGCCTTTAGTGGTCGAAGGAAAACTGACAGACGCCGAGCGCATGAAGCTTGAAAGCAACTACCTGCGCGGCACCATTGCGGAAGATTTAAACGACGGTCTGACCGGCGGCTTTAAGGGCGACAACTTCCTGCTGATCCGCTTCCACGGCATGTATCAGCAGGATGACCGCGACATCCGCGCCGAACGTGCTGAACAGAAGCTGGAGCCGCGCCACGCGATGCTGTTGCGCTGCCGTCTGCCGGGTGGCGTGATCACCACCAAACAGTGGCAGGCGATCGATAAATTTGCCGGTGAAAACACCATCTATGGCAGCATTCGCCTGACCAACCGCCAGACGTTTCAGTTCCACGGCATTCTGAAAAAGAACGTCAAACCGGTGCACCAGATGCTGCACTCGGTCGGTCTTGATGCGCTGGCGACTGCTAACGACATGAACCGTAACGTACTCTGCACCTCGAACCCTTACGAGTCGCAGCTACACGCGGAAGCGTATGAATGGGCGAAGAAAATCTCTGAACATCTGCTGCCGCGTACCCGCGCGTATGCGGAGATCTGGCTCGATCAGGAAAAAGTCGCCACCACCGATGAAGAACCGATCCTCGGTCAGACTTATTTGCCGCGTAAATTCAAAACCACGGTAGTGATCCCGCCGCAGAACGATATCGATCTGCATGCCAACGACATGAACTTCGTGGCAATCGCCGAAAACGGCAAGCTGGTGGGCTTTAACCTGCTGGTGGGGGGTGGGCTTTCTATCGAACACGGCAACAAGAAAACCTACGCCCGCACGGCGAGTGAGTTTGGCTATCTGCCGCTGGAGCATACGCTAGCGGTGGCGGAAGCCGTCGTGACAACTCAGCGTGACTGGGGTAACCGAACCGATCGTAAAAATGCCAAAACCAAATACACGCTGGAGCGCGTGGGGGTCGAGACGTTTAAAGCAGAAGTGGAACGTCGCGCGGGGATCAAGTTCGAACCGATCCGTCCGTATGAATTTACCGGGCGCGGCGATCGTATCGGCTGGGTTAAGGGCATTGATGATAACTGGCACCTGACGCTGTTTATCGAAAATGGTCGCATCCTTGATTATCCGGGGCGTCCGCTGAAAACCGGCTTGTTGGAGATCGCGAAGATCCACAAAGGTGATTTCCGCATTACGGCGAACCAGAATCTGATCATCGCCGGCGTGCCGGAAAGCGAGAAAGCGAAGATCGAGAAGATCGCCAAAGAAAGCGGGTTAATGAATGCCGTCACGCCGCAGCGTGAAAACTCAATGGCCTGCGTGTCATTCCCGACTTGCCCGCTGGCGATGGCGGAAGCGGAGCGTTTCCTGCCGTCTTTTATCGACAAAATCGATAATTTAATGGCGAAACATGGTGTCAGCGATGAGCATATCGTGATGCGTGTAACAGGCTGCCCGAACGGTTGTGGTCGCGCGATGCTGGCGGAAGTGGGTCTGGTGGGGAAAGCGCCGGGTCGCTACAACCTGCATCTTGGCGGCAACCGCATTGGGACACGTATCCCACGGATGTATAAAGAAAACATCACCGAACCGGAAATCCTGGCGTCGCTTGATGAACTGATAGGGCGCTGGGCGAAAGAGCGCGAAGCGGGTGAAGGCTTCGGCGACTTTACGGTGCGTGCGGGCATCATTCGCCCGGTGCTCGATCCGGCGCGCGATTTGTGGGATTAACCATCAGCCCGGTCTTGAAGGCCTGATAAGACGCGTGAGCGTCGCATCAGGCAAGGCAAACAGTGAGGAATCTATGTCCAAACTCGATCTAAACGCCCTGAACGAACTGCCGAAGGTAGATCGCATTCTGGCGCTGGCGGAAACTAACGCCGAACTGGAAAAACTGGACGCTGAAGGCCGCGTTGCCTGGGCGCTGGATAATCTGCCCGGTGAATATGTACTTTCTTCCAGCTTTGGCATTCAGGCGGCGGTGAGCCTGCATCTGGTGAATCAGATTCACCCGGATATTCCAGTGATCCTCACCGATACCGGTTATCTGTTCCCGGAAACCTACCGCTTTATTGACGAGTTAACGGACAAACTCAAACTCAACCTGAAAGTGTACCGTGCTACCGAAAGCGCTGCCTGGCAGGAAGCGCGCTACGGCAAACTGTGGGAACAGGGCGTTGAAGGTATTGAAAAGTACAACGATATCAACAAAGTCGAACCGATGAACCGGGCGCTAAAAGAACTGAACGCGCAAACCTGGTTTGCCGGCCTGCGCCGTGAACAATCCGGCAGTCGTGCCAATTTACCGGTGCTGGCAATTCAGCGTGGCGTATTTAAAGTGCTGCCGATTATCGACTGGGATAACCGAACTATTTATCAGTACCTGCAAAAACATGGCCTGAAATATCACCCATTATGGGATGAAGGATATTTATCGGTCGGTGATACCCATACAACCCGTAAATGGGAACCCGGCATGGCGGAAGAAGAAACGCGTTTCTTTGGCTTAAAAAGAGAATGTGGGTTACACGAAGGGTAAATATTGCCGGATAAATTAAACGCCTCTGTCAGAAATGATGGGGGCGTTTTTATTTTGCGAGCAGCATTCCTGATTTTAAACGTGAACGTCGTTGGAAGAATTAACAGGTATAGAATGGCGTTGGGTGCTTGAGGCTGTCTGGCGTTAAGCATTCGCGAGGTTCCAGATGGACAAAAGCCCCAGGCGATATTTCTATCAACCTGAGGCCAGCGTTCGAACCCAAACAATTCGAATGTTAGTCTCTTCTTTGCAGGGAGGCAAGACATGCTGACAAAATATGCCCTTGTGGCAATCATAGTGCTGTGTTTTACAGTACTGGGATTCACGCTGATGGTAGGCGACTCGTTGTGTGAGTTGAGTATCAGAGAACGTGGTATGGAGTTTAAGGCGGTTCTCGCTTACGAATCGAAGAAGTAGCCACCACGCGGGGGTAAAACCCCGCGTACTGAATTGTGATGGTTTGGTCTCCTGCACCCTTTTTTAATTTATATTGTTTATGTGAATATTATGCCTATGTTTATTATTCATATATATTACGGATGAAAATTATTTGATTATTCATAATGTAAATATTTTATTGAACGATATATATCACAGATAATTTTTAATATATGCGTAAATATCCTTTAAGTTTACTGAAGGATAAAAATATTGTGACTTTTTTTGATTTCTGGGGAAAAACCCGACGCGGCGAGAAAGACGGGGGCGACGACTATCACCTTCTTTGCTGGCATTCGCTGGATGTAGCCGCGATGGGCTATTTAATGGTTAAAAGCAATTGCTTCGGACTGGCTGACTATTTTCGTCAATTAGGTTTCGCTGACACGGAGCAGGCAGCACAATTTTTCGCCTGGCTGCTGTGCTGGCACGATATTGGAAAATTTGCCCGCTCTTTTCAGCAACTTTACCTGCACCCACAACTCAAGGTCCCGGAAGGCGCAAGAAAGAATTACGAAAAGATCTCTCATTCAACGCTGGGCTACTGGTTGTGGAACCATTATTTAAGTGAATGTCAGGAGTTGCTTCCTTCATCTTCACTCTCTCCGCGCAAACTTAAACGGGTGATGGAGATGTGGATGCCCATGACTACCGGGCATCATGGTCGACCCCCTGAGCGTATGGATGAACTGGATAATTTTCTGCCTGAAGACAAAGGTGCCGCACGAGATTTTCTCCTTGCAATCAAGGTACTGTTTCCGCTCATAGAGATCCCCACATTCTGGGATGATGACGAGGGCGTTGAACTTATAAAACAACTTTCCTGGCATATCTCTGCAACCGTCGTACTTGCAGACTGGACGGGATCGTCAACGCGATATTTTCCACGCGTCGCACAGACAATGGATATTGAAGATTACTGGCAGAAAACTTTAGTTCAGGCTCAAAACGCCTTAACCGTCTTTCCTCCAAAAGCAGAAAGCGCGCCTTTCACCGGAATTAATACGCTGTTTCCTTTTATTGAGAATCCGACACCGCTACAGCAAAAGGTGCTGGATCTGGATATCAGCCAGCCGGGACCACAGTTATTTATTCTGGAGGATGTAACCGGCGCAGGTAAAACAGAAGCGGCGCTTATCCTGGCGCACAGGTTGATGGCTGCGGGGAAAGCGCAGGGTTTGTTTTTTGGCCTGCCAACAATGGCAACGGCCAATGCCATGTACGATCGACTGGTCAAAACCTGGCTTGCTTTCTATTCGCCAGAGTCCCGCCCCAGCCTGGTGCTGGCACACAGTGCCCGAACATTAATGGACCGCTTTAATGAATCACTCTGGTCCGGTGATTTAGTCGGGTCAGAAGAACCGGATGAACAAACGTTCAGTCAGGGATGTGCGGCCTGGTTTGCCGACAGTAACAAGAAGGCGCTACTGGCTGAAATTGGCGTCGGCACGCTGGATCAGGCGATGATGGCTGTGATGCCGTTCAAACATAATAATCTGCGGCTTCTGGGACTGAGTAACAAAATCCTGCTGGCTGATGAGATCCATGCCTGTGACGCTTACATGTCATGCATTCTTGAAGGGCTGATCGAGCGGCAGGCGCGTGGCGGAAACAGCGTCATTTTGCTTTCTGCCACGTTATCTCAACAGCAGCGCGACAAACTCGTTGCTGCCTTTGCGCGTGGTATAGAGGGCCAGCAAGAAGCTCCGTTCCTGGAAAAGGATGATTACCCCTGGCTGACGCACGTTACGAAATCCGATGTGCATTCACACCGGGTAGCGACGCGCAAAGACGTTGAGCGCAGCGTGAGTGTGGGTTGGCTTCATAGCGAACAAGAGTGTATTGCGCGTATCGCATCGGCGGTAAGTCAGGGGAAATGTATCGCCTGGATCCGAAATTCTGTCGATGACGCCATCCAGGTTCATCGTCAGTTACTTGCCCGCGGCGTCATTCCTGCTTCCAGCCTTTCACTTTTTCATAGCCGCTTTGCTTTTAGCGATCGCCAGCGAATTGAAACGGAGACGCTGGCACGCTTTGGTAAAGAAGACTGTTCACAGCGTGCCGGAAAAGTCCTCATTTGTACTCAAGTCCTGGAGCAGAGCGTTGACTGCGACCTGGACGAAATGATTTCCGACCTTGCCCCTGTTGATTTACTGATCCAGCGAGCAGGGCGATTACAGCGACATATCCGCGATATGAATGGCCAGTTAAAGCGTGACGGTAAAGACGAGCGTCACCCTCCTGAATTGCTGATTCTGGCCCCCGTCTGGGACGACTCTCCGGGTGACGAATGGTTTGGCAGTGCCATGCGTAACAGTGCATTTGTCTATCCCGATCATGGGCGAATCTGGCTGACGCAGCGTGTGCTGCGTGAGCAAGGTGCTATTCAGATGCCACACTCAGCCCGGCTTCTGATTGAATCAGTCTACGGTGAGGACGTAGTAATGCCGGAAGGGTTTGCCCGCAGCGAGCAGGAGCAAGTGGGCAAATATTACTGCGATCGCGCAATGGCTAAAAAGTTTGTACTGAACTTCAGGCCCGGCTATGCCGCCAATATCAACGATTACCTCCCGGAAAAACTGTCGACACGTCTGGCTGAAGAGTCTGTTTCCCTGTGGCTGGCTACCTGTATTGACGGTGTGGTGAAGCCTTATGCCACAGGTGCACACGCATGGGAAATGAGCGTTGTCAGAGTGCGCCGAAGCTGGTGGAAAAAACATCGGGATGAGTTTTCTTTACTGGAAGGGGATGCGTTCAGGCAGTGGTGCGTTGAACAGCGGCATGATCCGGAGATGGCAAACGTGATTTTAGTCACCGATGACGAAAGTTGTGGGTATTCGGCTACGGAGGGATTGATTGGCAAGGTTGGTTGAGATGTCTGCGACAGGATTCTCTGAATAGTTGATACACAAAAAAGGATGGAAGGATGGACAACCGACCAGGGATGGTCTTTTTTACGAGAGGATGCGTATGAACTCGTTTTCACTTCTGACAACCCCGTGGTTGCCTGTTCGTTTCAAAGACGGAACGACAGGCAAGCTGGCACCAGTCGATCTGGCTGATGAAAATGTTGTCGATATCGCCGCACCGCGAGCAGATTTACAAGGTGCGGCCTGGCAGTTTTTGCTGGGACTACTACAAACCAGCTTCGCGCCAAAAGATCATCGTCGTTGGGATGATATCTGGGAAGACGGACTGGAAGCTGAAAAGCTACGAGAAGCATTGCTGTCTTTAGAACATGCTTTCCAGTTTGGGCCTGATTCATCTTCATTTATGCAGGATTTTGAGGCGCTCACGGGAGATAAAGTTCCGGTCGCTTCGCTACTGCCTGAGATTCCCGGCTCTCAAACGACGAAGTTTAATAAAGACCATTTTATCAAGCGGGGTGTAACGGAATATCTGTGCCCCCATTGCTTAGCATTGGCCTTGTTCTCTTTACAGTTGAATGCACCCGCGGGCGGCAAAGGCTATCGCACCGGTTTACGAGGCGGTGGGCCGATGACGACTCTCATTGAATTACAGGAATATCAGGGCAATCAACAAACACCCTTGTGGCGCAAACTGTGGCTCAACGTGATGCCGCAGGATGAAGCCGACTTACCGCTACCCAAAAAATTTGACGATCTGATTTTCCCCTGGCTAGGCCCGACGCGTACCAGCGAACTGGTCGGTGCGGTGGTAACCCATGATCAGGTCAATAAACTCCAGGCGTACTGGGGAATGCCGCGGCGTATACGTATTGATTTTAATACCACGACAGTCGGCAACTGCGATATTTGCGACGAGCAGAACGACGCGCTCCTGAGCCTGATGACGACCAAAAATTATGGTGCCAATTATGCCATGTGGCAGCATCCCTTAACGCCTTACCGTGTACCACTTAAAGAGGGTGGCGAGTTTTACTCCGTTAAACCACAACCGGGCGGTTTAATCTGGCGCGACTGGTTAGGCCTTATCGAAACGGGTAAATCAGAAAACAATACGGAACTTCCCGCGTTGGTGGTGAAACTCTTTAATGCCAGCAGTCTGAAACAGGCAAAAGTGGGCCTATGGGGATTTGGTTATGATTTTGACAACATGAAAGCGCGCTGTTGGTACGAACACCATTTCCCGCTACTGCTCAATAAAAAAGAAGGCCAGATACCGAAGCTGCGGCTGGCTGCGCAAACGGCTTCACGGATTCTGAGTCTGTTACGGAGTGCATTGAAAGAAGCATGGTTCTCCGATCCAAAAGGTGCAAGGGGTGATTTCAGTTTTGTGGATATCGACTTCTGGAACAAAACTCAGCATCGCTTCCTGAGGTTAGTGCGCCAAATTGAAGAAGGTCAGGATGCGGATGAATTACTCGGCAAATGGCAAAAGGAAATGTGGTTATTCGCGCGTCAGGATTTTGACGAGCGTGTATTCACTAATCCTTATGAGCCCGTTGATTTGAAACGCGTCATGACCGCGCGCAAGAAATATTTTACAACATCGGCGGAGAAGCAAAGTGCTAAAGCCGCCAGGGAGAAAAAGCAGGAGGCTGCTGAATGAGTATTGTAAAAGAGGAGCACAAAGCCACGCTGCGTAAATGGCACGAAGAGTTGCAGGAAAAACGCGGCAATCGTGCCAGTCTGCGGCGTAGCACAACGGTTAATGATGTTTGTCTGTCAGAAGGTTTTCGTTCTCTGCTGATGCAGACCCACACGTTGTGGAAAATTGAATCACAGGAGTGGCGTTTTACCGCACTGGCGCTGGTTGCCGCCGTTGCCGCCAATGTAAAAGCCATTGATGAACGGCAGCCTTTTGCCGCGCAGTTGGCGGCGGTAATGTCTGAGGGGCGTTTTACTCGCCTGTCGGCAATCAAAACGCCGGATGATTTACTGCGCCAGTTACGTCGCGCGGTCAAATTATTAAACGGTTCCGTCAATCTTATCTCTTTGGCAGACGATATTTTCCGCTGGTGCCAGGAGAGTGACGACCTGCTCAACCATCACCGCCGTCAGCAGCGGCCAACAGAATTTATCCGTATCCGCTGGGCGCTGGAATATTACCAGGCTGGCGACGCCGATAACGAACAAAATTAATAAAGGACTATCTCATGACGACATTTATTCAGCTTCATTTGTTAACCGCTTACCCTGCAGCCAACCTTAACCGTGATGACACCGGTGCGCCGAAAACCGTGGTGCTGGGTGGAGCAACGCGTCTGCGCGTTTCCTCGCAAAGTCTGAAACGTGCGTGGCGCACTTCTGCACTTTTTGAACAGGCGCTGGCGGGCCATATTGGTATTCGTAGTGGGCGTATCGCGCGCGAGGCAGCAACTATCATGATAGAGAAAGGAATCGAAGAAAAAAAAGCCATCGAATGGGCGGCAGATATTGCCGATTATCTTGGTAAAGCCAAAAAAGACAAAAAACCAAAAGATCCGCTCACTAACGCTGAAACTGAACAGCTCGTCCATATCAGCCCGGCAGAATTTGACGCCGTAAAAGCGCTGGCCCATCAACTGGCAGAAGAAAAGCGCGCGCCAAAAGAGGACGATCTCGCTTTGTTACGTAAAGATCGTATGGCGGTAGATATCGCCATGTTTGGTCGTATGCTGGCGAATAAACCCGAGTTTAATGTTGAAGCCGCCTGTCAGGTCGCGCACGCGTTTGGTGTCAGTGAAACGATTGTCGAAGATGATTTTTTCACCGCCGTTGATGATTTGCGCCAGGCCTCTGAAGATGCTGGTGCAGGGCATCTTGGTGAAACTGGATTTGGTTCTGCGCTGTTCTACACCTATATCTGCATTGATAAAGATCTGCTGGTCGAAAACCTCGGCGGTGACGAAGCATTAGCTAATCAGACCCTGCGCGCCTTTACGGAAGCAGCGTTTAAAGTTTCCCCAACCGGTAAACAAAACAGCTTTGCCAGCCGTGCCTACGCCTCCTGGGCGCTGGCAGAAAAAGGCACCGAACAACCGCGTTCTCTGGCGGCGGCTTTCTATGAACCCATTAATGGCACACGTCAGTTAGATGTGGCGGTGCAGCGTATTACAACGCTTCGCGAAAACATGAATACGGTTTACGAACAGAAGACCGAATGCGCAAGTTTTGACGTGATGAACAAACAGGGAAGCATGAAGGACGTGCTGGACTTTATCTGCGCGTAAGGGGCGGCTTATGAGCCAATATCTGATTTTTCAGCTTCATGGGCCAATGGCATCCTGGGGCGTTGATGCACCCGGTGAGGTGCGTCATAGCCATGAACTGCCTTCGCGTTCAGCATTGCTGGGGCTGCTGGCTGCCGGGGTAGGGATACGGCGTGATGACACCGAATGCTTAAACGCGTTTAATCGCCACTATTCACTGGTGGTTTGCGCCAGCCGTAACCCGCGCTGGGCACGGGATTATCACACGGTCCAGATGCCAAAAGAGGTGCGTAAAGCGCGTTATTTCAGCCGTCGCGAAGAGTTGAGCGACCCTGATCTTCTAAGCGCGATTATCTCCCGGCGCGACTACTACACCGATGCCTGGTGGATGGTGGCCGTGGCAACAACAGCTGATGCGCCTTACAGCCTCGAACAGTTGCAGGAAGGTTTACGCCATCCGGTTTTTCCGCTTTATCTGGGGCGAAAAAGCCATCCGCTGGCATTACCCCTTGCGCCGTTACTGCTCGAAGGCAACGCGTCTGATGCCTTACGTAACGCATACCAACAGTATCAGGATCGTTTCCACGAACTAAAAGTCTCACTCCCGAAACTTCAGGATGAATGCTGGTGGGAAGGGGAGCACGATGGCCTGGTCTCGAGCAAAATATTACGCCGCCGGGATGTTCCTTTAAATCGTCAGCAGTGGCTGTTTGGGGAACGCACCGTCAATCAGGGGCCGTGGCTCAGCAAGGAGGAACCATGTACCTCTCAAGAATAACCTTACATACCGGCCAGCTTTCGCCTGCGCAGTTGCTGCATCTGGTGGATCGCGGGGAATATGTGATGCATCAGTGGCTGTGGGATCTTTTTCCTGGCGGCAAAGAAAGGCAATTTCTTTATCGTCGGGAAGAACTCCAGGGCGCGTTTCGCTTTTTTGTCCTGTCGCAGGAACGCCCGGCGGAAAGTGAAACGTTCACCATCGAATGCCGGTCATTTGCGCCTGAACTGCATACCGGACAATCCCTTTGTTTCAACCTGCGGGCGAATCCAACAGTCTGTAAAGCGGGTAAGCGCCACGATCTGCTGATGGAGGCGAAACGGCAGGTGAGGGGGCAGGCGGAAGGAAGAAATGTCTGGTTGCATCAACAACAGGCGGCGCTGGACTGGCTGGCAGCGCAGGGGGAGAGAAGCGGTTTTACACTGCTGGATACCTCGGTCGATGCCTACCGACAACAGCAACTGCGGCGGGAAAACTCCCGGCAACTGATCCAGTTCAGTAGCGTGGATTATACAGGGATGCTTACAGTCACCGATCCAGGGTTATTTCTGCAACGTCTCTGCCTGGGGTATGGCAAAAGCCGGGCGTTCGGCTGTGGTCTGATGTTAATCAAACCCGGAGCAGAGGCGTGACGTTTGTACCACTGAGTCCGATCCCGTTAAAAGATCGCACATCTATGATCTTCCTCCAGTACGGTCAGGTCGACGTACTGGACGGCGCTTTCGTGCTGATCGACAAAACCGGGATCCGCACGCATATTCCAGTGGGATCGGTCGCCTGCATTATGCTCGAACCGGGAACAAGAGTTTCCCACGCGGCAGTCCATCTGGCCGCCACGGTGGGAACACTGCTGGTCTGGGTCGGTGAAGCGGGCGTTCGCGTTTACTCCTCCGGACAACCCGGAGGGGCGCGGGCAGATAAATTACTCTACCAGGCAAAGCTGGCTTTAACGGAAGATCTACGGTTGAAGGTGGTGCGCAAAATGTATGAATTACGTTTTCGTGAACCACCGCCAGCTCGCCGTTCAGTGGAGCAGTTACGGGGAATTGAGGGATCCCGTGTTCGCCAGACCTATGCATTACTGGCGAAGCAATATGGTGTGAAATGGAATGGTCGCAAATACGATCCTAAAGACTGGGAAAAAGGCGATGTTGTCAATCGCTGCATCAGTGCTGCCACATCATGCCTGTACGGTATATCTGAAGCGGCGGTATTAGCCGCGGGATATGCGCCCGCTATTGGATTTATCCATAGTGGCAAACCGCTTTCATTTGTTTATGACATAGCCGATATCATTAAATTTGATTTGGTTGTGCCAAAGGCATTTGAAATAGCGGCAAGACACCCGGCAGAACCTGATAAAGAAGTGAGACTGGCCTGCCGTGATATTTTCCGTAGTAGTAAATTAACGGGCAAATTAATTCCGTTAATTGAGGAAGTCCTTGCCGCCGGTGAAATTGAACCACCACAACCTGCGCCGGATATGTTACCACCAGCTATCCCGGAACCTGAATTGCTAGGTGATAGTGGTCACCGGGGGCGCAGCGGATGAGCATGGTCGTGGTTGTTACAGAAAATGTCCCTCCGCGCTTACGTGGACGGCTTGCAATCTGGCTCCTGGAAGTACGTGCCGGTGTTTATGTTGGTGATACATCAAAACGTATTCGGGAGATGATCTGGCAGCAAATCTCCCAACTGGCAGGTTGCGGAAATGTGGTCATGGCCTGGGCGACCAATACCGAGTCGGGTTTTGAATTTCAGACCTGGGGTGAAAACAGACGTATTCCGGTGGATTTGGATGGGTTACGGTTGGTTTCGTTTCTTCCTGTTGAGAATCAATAAGTTACCCGTTCTTTAAAAATAAGGAAAAGTTTGAATTTAGTTGGTAGATTGTTGTTGTGGAATAAAATTGTTTAAAAACAGATACGTATGCTTAGTGTGTTCCCTGCGCCAGCGGGGATAAACCGGTGACCATAAGGGCATTTCATACTGCCTTGCTGTGTTCCCTGCGCCAGCGGGGATAAACCGGTGAACGTGACAACGCCCGCGACAGAAACGTCGTGTTCCCTGCGCCAGCGGGGATAAACCGGGAAGAAGCGGTAAAGCGGGTTCCAGTTCAGCGTGTTCCCTGCGCCAGCGGGGATAAACCGAAATTAATTTCGAAACGGGCGTTGATGGTGAAGTGTTCCCTGCGCCAGCGGGGATAAACCGGCTGGCGCACCTTACGCAAAAATAGACGTAAAGTGTTCCCTGCGCCAGCGGGGATAAACCGCCAGGGAGCGAAGCTGTGGCCATGCTGAAAGGGTGTTCCCTGCGCCAGCGGGGATAAACCGGGGTTCTATTTCCTCGGGATTTGCCGACACGCGTGTTCCCTGCGCCAGCGGGGATAAACCGGTCAACGCTGGTCAGGCGTGGTACTTCCTCCGGTGTTCCCTGCGCCAGCGGGGATAAACCGGCTGCCGCGCTTTCGGTGTGGGAGCAGTATGAGTGTTCCCTGCGCCAGCGGGGATAAACCGAAACTCCGTGGT
The DNA here is from genome assembly GCF_046486085.1 of Escherichia sp. WS568. Taxonomy (NCBI): domain Bacteria; kingdom Pseudomonadati; phylum Pseudomonadota; class Gammaproteobacteria; order Enterobacterales; family Enterobacteriaceae; genus Escherichia; species Escherichia sp. WS568. Next base: position 125,739 of record NZ_JBJQMC010000011.1, on the reverse strand, counting down.
GTAGTGCGTTTGTTGGTGCGGTGTTCCCTGCGCCAGCGGGGATAAACCGTTGGTATTAACGGGAATGTAGTCACTCCAGGAGTGTTCCCTGCGCCAGCGGGGATAAACCGGCGATCGTATTTTCCGCTACGTCGCTCAAATGGTGTTCCCTGCGCCAGCGGGGATAAACCGTCGTTGATGGTGTGATGAGTGTACAAAAAAAAGTGTTCCCTGCGCCAGCGGGGATAAACCGACGACTGAATCCGGCGAGGCTATCAACTGGCCGTGTTCCCTGCGCCAGCGGGGATAAACCGCCGCACACGTCGAGCTGGTGGGGATTAATGCTGTGTTCCCTGCGCCAGCGGGGATAAACCGCAGTAAACGTTCGCGCGTTCTCGCGCTCACGAGTGTTCCCTGCGCCAGCGGGGATAAACCCTCTGTGTATTCGCTACCAGCCAGCACCGGTACGTGTTCCCTGCGCCAGCGGGGATAAACCGCAGGGTAACTGGCTGCTCCTCAACCATTCCGCGTGTTCCCCGCGCCAGCGGGGATAAACCGGGGTTTTAGCGACCGGACCAGAGTACGCAACAGTGTTCCCCGCGCCAGCGGGGATAAACCGTTGCGCCTTAAGTTCCTTAACTTCCTCTGTATGTGTTCCCCGCGCCAGCGGGGATAAACCGGGAGTGATGAATTGGAAGTAACGGATAACCGCGTGTTCCCTGCGCCAGCGGGGATAAACCGGACGCACTGGATGCGATGATGGATATCACTTAGAGTTCCCCCCGCCCCTGCGGTAGAACTCCCAGCTCCCATTTTCAAACCCATCAAGACGCCTTCGCCAGCTCTTTCACCAGAGGTAGCATTATCCGCATAACGTCACGGCAGCGACGTTCTATTCTTCCAGGAAGTGCCTTATCAATATGTTGTTGATTATCCAGTCTTACGTCATGCCAGCTATTTCCCGCAGGGAATGCAGCTGTTTTTGCGCGTTGCTGATAACCATCCTTATTTCCAAGATTCCAGTTGGTCGCCTCCACCGAAAGTACCGCAATACCGGCTTTGTCGAAAACTTCGGCGTCATTACAACAGCCAGTACCCTTCGGATAATTTTTATTCAAACCCGGATTGGTCGTTGCGGCAATTCCATGACTACGCGCAATTGCCAGCGCCCTGTCGCGCGTTAATTTCCTTACTGCTTCAGGGGTTTTTACACCGCTGTTGAAATACAATTTATCGCCAACAATTAAGTTATCGAGATTAATCACCAGCAGTGTATTTTTCTTTTCGGAGTCACTCATCCGCTTGAGTAAATTCTCAGCGCCTAATTTCCCTTCCTCTTCGCCGCTGGTCGCCACAAATCGAATACCATACTCGGTAGGCGTATTTTTCAGGCGTTCTGCCAATTCCAGCATGACACCTAAACCTGCGGCGTTATCATCCATTCCTTGTAACGTCAGCCCGCCGAGATTGGCATCGGCGTCAGCATCGCTCAGCGGGGCGTAAGTATCCAGATGCGCCATAATGATGATCTGCTGCGGCGCTTTGCCTTCATGAGCGGCAATCACCGTACTTCCCGTCACGTTATGCCAGCTCTTGCGATTATCGCGGGCGGTATAAATATACCGACTATTAAATGTCCGAATATCACTGCGATAACCCATTTGCTGAAACTGTTGGCGAATATAATCGGCAGATAACATTTCTGCTGGAGTTCCGGTCATGCGTCCCGGAAAGAAAGTAGCAATATGTCGTGCCTGGGTATTAGCAAAATCGCCAGGTTTAGGTGACGAGGCGTGTACGGGGAGAATAAAGCATACGCCGAGCGCCAGGGCAGCGGTACGGTGGCGCAATGCGGAAAACATAGTGAGTCCTTAAATACCATGCAAATTTTTTTACCGCCATAGTATGAAACTGCCGCTGCGCTAAAACAATTTCAAATCTTCCTAAACGCCCGAAATCCGGTGCCTTAAGCACTTTTTGATATTAGCTTTGCCAAATCGTTATTCCGTTAAGGAACTACTCATTCTAATTGGTAATTTCATTCGTTCTCTTACGCTCCCTATAGTCGAAACATCTGATGGCAAGAAAATAGCGGTATTGCAAAGGAACGGTTATGGATCAAATACGACTTACTCACCTGCGGCAACTGGAGGCGGAAAGCATCCACATTATTCGCGAGGTGGCGGCAGAATTCTCAAATCCGGTGATGCTCTACTCTATCGGTAAAGATTCCAGCGTCATGCTGCATCTGGCGCGCAAGGCGTTTTATCCAGGTACGCTGCCTTTCCCGTTGCTGCATGTCGATACCGGCTGGAAATTCCGCGAGATGTATGAGTTCCGCGATCGTACGGCGAAAGCCTACGGCTGCGAGCTGCTGGTGCATAAAAACCCGGAAGGCGTGGCGATGGGGATTAATCCATTCGTACACGGCAGCGCGAAACATACCGATATTATGAAAACTGAAGGCCTGAAACAGGCGCTGAACAAATACGGTTTTGATGCCGCCTTCGGTGGTGCGCGCCGTGACGAAGAGAAATCCCGCGCTAAAGAGCGAATCTACTCTTTCCGTGACCGCTTCCATCGCTGGGATCCGAAAAATCAGCGCCCGGAGCTGTGGCACAACTACAACGGGCAAATTAACAAAGGCGAAAGCATCCGCGTCTTCCCGCTCTCTAACTGGACCGAGCAGGATATCTGGCAATACATCTGGCTGGAAAATATCGACATTGTGCCGCTGTATCTCGCTGCGGAACGTCCGGTTCTGGAACGCGACGGTATGTTGATGATGATTGATGACAACCGTATCGACCTGCAACCGGGCGAAGTGATTAAAAAACGGATGGTGCGTTTCCGTACGCTGGGCTGCTGGCCGCTGACCGGTGCGGTGGAGTCAAATGCACAAACACTGCCGGAGATCATCGAAGAGATGCTGGTTTCCACCACCAGTGAACGTCAGGGCCGCGTGATTGACCGCGACCAGGCGGGGTCTATGGAGCTGAAAAAACGTCAGGGGTATTTTTAAGATGAACACCGCACTTGCACAACAAATCGCCAATGAAGGCGGCGTCGAAGCCTGGATGATTGCGCAACAACATAAAAGCCTGCTGCGTTTTCTGACCTGTGGTAGCGTCGATGACGGCAAAAGTACCCTGATTGGTCGCCTGCTACACGATACCCGCCAAATCTACGAAGATCAGCTCTCATCGCTGCATAACGACAGTAAGCGTCACGGCACCCAGGGCGAAAAGCTGGATCTGGCACTGCTGGTGGACGGCCTGCAAGCTGAGCGCGAACAGGGCATCACTATTGATGTGGCCTACCGCTATTTCTCTACCGAGAAGCGTAAATTTATTATCGCCGACACCCCAGGGCACGAGCAGTACACCCGCAATATGGCGACTGGCGCATCGACATGTGAACTGGCGATCTTACTGATCGATGCCCGTAAAGGCGTGCTCGATCAAACCCGTCGTCACAGTTTTATCTCCACACTGTTGGGGATCAAACATCTGGTCGTGGCGATCAACAAAATGGATCTGGTGGATTACAGTGAAGAGACGTTCACCCGTATTCGTGAAGATTATCTGACTTTTGCCGGGCAGCTGCCGGGTAATCTGGATATCCGCTTTGTGCCGCTCTCCGCACTGGAAGGCGACAACGTGGCTTCGCAAAGTGAAAGTATGCCGTGGTACAGCGGTCCGACACTGCTCGAAGTGCTGGAAACCGTGGAGATCCAGCGAGTGGTGGATGCACAGCCTATGCGCTTCCCGGTGCAGTACGTTAACCGCCCGAATCTCGATTTTCGTGGCTACGCCGGAACGCTGGCATCCGGTCGCGTGGAAGTCGGGCAACGTGTAAAAGTGTTGCCCTCTGGTGTGGAATCAAACGTCGCGCGGATCGTGACTTTTGATGGCGATCGCGAAGAAGCCTTTGCCGGAGAAGCGATCACCCTGGTGCTGACGGATGAGATCGACATCAGCCGTGGCGATCTGCTGCTGGCGGCAGACGAAGCGTTACCGGCTGTGCAGAGCGCGTCGGTGGATGTGGTATGGATGGCGGAACAGCCGCTTTCCCCAGGCCAGAGTTACGACATCAAAATTGCCGGTAAGAAGACGCGTGCTCGTGTTGATGGCATTCGTTATCAGGTTGATATCAATAACCTTACCCAACGCGAAGTTGAAAACCTGCCGCTGAACGGCATCGGCCTGGTAGATCTCACCTTTGACGAGCCGCTGGTGTTAGATCGTTATCAGCAAAACCCGGTTACCGGTGGGCTGATTTTTATCGATCGCCTGAGTAATGTGACCGTAGGTGCCGGTATGGTGCACGAACCAGTTAGCCAGGCAACTGCTGCGCCATCTGAATTCAGTGCATTCGAACTGGAATTGAATGCCCTGGTTCGCCGCCATTTCCCGCATTGGGGTGCGCGCGATTTACTGGGAGATAAATAATGGCTCTGCATGACGAAAACGTCGTCTGGCATAGCCACCCAGTCACTGTGCAACAACGCGAGCTACACCACGGTCATCGTGGTGTAGTGCTGTGGTTTACCGGCCTCTCCGGGTCCGGTAAATCAACGGTCGCCGGGGCGCTGGAGGAGGCGTTACATAAACTTGGCGTCAGTACGTATCTGCTGGATGGCGACAACGTTCGCCACGGATTATGCAGCGATCTCGGTTTTAGCGATGCCGACCGTAAAGAGAATATCCGTCGCGTCGGTGAAGTGGCGAATTTGATGGTTGAAGCCGGACTGGTGGTGCTGACCGCATTTATCTCGCCACACCGCGCCGAACGCCAGATGGTTCGCGAACGCGTAGGAGAAGGGCGCTTTATCGAAGTGTTTGTCGATACGCCGCTGGCGATTTGCGAAGCCCGCGATCCAAAAGGCTTATATAAGAAAGCGCGTGCCGGTGAACTGCGTAACTTTACGGGAATAGATTCTGTTTACGAAGCGCCTGAATCGGCAGAAATTCATCTCAATGGTGAACAATTAGTAACAAATTTGGTACAGCAATTATTAGATCTGTTGAGACAGAACGATATTATCAGATCCTGAGACACCACCGGGTTTCCATGCCCGGTTCGTCAAAGTAACAGGATCAAATATGCGTAATAGCCATAACATTACACTAACAAATAACGACAGCCTTACTGAGGATGAAGAAACCACATGGTCACTGCCTGGTGCCGTGGTCGGTTTTATCTCATGGTTATTTGCGCTGGCGATGCCGATGTTGATTTATGGCTCTAACACGCTGTTCTTCTTTATCTACACCTGGCCTTTCTTTCTGGCACTGATGCCTGTCGCGGTAGTGGTGGGGATTGCGCTGCATTCATTGATGGACGGAAAGCTACGCTACAGTATTGTTTTCACCCTGGTGACAGTAGGCATTATGTTTGGCGCACTGTTTATGTGGCTACTGGGCTAATTTGTACTTTCTTGTCTCCTCTGTTCATAATTCAAACCGTAACTAATAATGAGATTATGTTCTGCACGCCCTGGGTATACGTAACAATGGACAAATGTGGTACATTTGCCCGCGTTGTCGCGGTATCCCCAACAGAGGATGTAGAGTCGTCTTCGGATGCATGGGATGATGATGCCGTTTTTCAGGGGGCAGGATGGGTAAACTAACGCTGCTGTTGCTGGCTATTCTGGTCTGGCTACAGTATTCGCTGTGGTTCGGTAAGAACGGTATACATGACTATACCCGCGTCAATGATGATGTGGCGGCACAGCAAGCTACAAACGCTAAACTTAAAGCGCGAAACGATCAACTTTTTGCCGAAATTGACGATCTCAATGGCGGCCAGGAGGCGCTCGAAGAGCGTGCGCGTAATGAACTCAGCATGACCAGGCCGGGCGAAACTTTTTATCGTCTGGTGCCTGACGCGTCGAAGCGCGCACAGTCTGCGGGGCAAAACAATCGATAAATCAGCCCAGGAATTAACATGGCAACCACTCATTTGGATGTTTGCGCCGTGGTTCCGGCGGCCGGATTTGGCCGTCGAATGCAAACGGAATGTCCTAAGCAATATCTCTCAATCGGTAATCAAACCATTCTTGAACACTCGGTGCATGCGCTGCTGGCGCATCCCCGGGTGACACGTGTCGTCATTGCCATAAGTCCTGGCGATAGCCGTTTTGCAAAACTTCCTCTGGCGAATCATCCGCAAATCACCGTTGTAGATGGCGGTGATGAGCGTGCCGATTCCGTGCTGGCAGGTTTGAAAGCCGCTGGCGACGCGCAGTGGGTATTGGTGCATGATGCCGCTCGTCCTTGTCTGCATCAGGATGACCTCGCGCGATTGTTGGCGTTGAGCGAAACCAGCCGCACGGGAGGGATCCTCGCCGCACCAGTGCGCGATACGATGAAACGTGCCGAACCGGGCAAAAATGCCATTGCTCATACCGTTGATCGCAACGGCTTATGGCACGCGCTGACGCCGCAATTTTTCCCTCGTGAGCTGTTACATGACTGTCTGACGCGTGCTCTAAATGAAGGCGCGACTATTACTGACGAAGCCTCGGCGCTGGAATATTGCGGATTTCATCCGCAGTTGGTCGAAGGCCGCGCGGATAACATTAAAGTCACGCGCCCGGAGGATTTGGCGCTGGCCGAATTTTACCTCACCCGAACCATCCATCAGGAGAATACATAATGCGAATTGGACACGGTTTTGACGTACACGCCTTTGGCGGTGAAGGCCCAATTATCATTGGTGGCGTGCGCATTCCTTACGAAAAAGGGCTGCTGGCGCATTCTGATGGCGACGTGGCGCTCCATGCGTTGACCGATGCATTGCTTGGCGCGGCGGCGCTGGGGGATATCGGCAAACTGTTCCCGGATACCGATCCGGCATTTAAAGGTGCCGACAGCCGCGAGCTGTTGCGCGAAGCCTGGCGTCGTATTCAGGCGAAAGGTTATGCCCTCGGCAACGTCGATGTCACTATCATCGCTCAGGCACCGAAGATGTTGCCGCACATTCCACAAATGCGCGTGTTTATTGCCGAAGATCTCGGCTGCCATATGGATGATGTTAACGTGAAAGCCACTACTACGGAAAAACTGGGATTTACCGGACGTGGGGAAGGGATTGCCTGTGAAGCGGTGGCGCTACTCATTAAGGCAACGAAATGATTGAGTTCGATAATCTCACTTACCTCCACGGCAAACCGCAAGGCACCGGGCTGCTGAAAGCGAATCCGGAAGACTTTGTGGTGGTGGAAGATTTGGGCTTTGAGCCTGATGGTGAAGGTGAGCATATTCTGGTTAGAATCCTCAAAAACGGCTGCAATACCCGTTTTGTGGCGGATGCACTGGCGAAATTCCTGAAAATTCATGCCCGTGAAGTCAGCTTCGCTGGGCAAAAAGATAAACATGCTGTTACGGAACAGTGGTTATGCGCTCGCGTGCCGGGCAAAGAGATGCCCGATCTGAGCGCCTTTCAACTGGAAGGCTGCCAGGTGCTGGAGTATGCGCGGCACAAGCGCAAGCTGCGTTTAGGGGCGCTGAAAGGTAACGCCTTTACCCTGGTACTACGCGAAGTGAGCAATCGCGATGACGTTGAACAACGTCTGATCGATATTTGCGTAAAAGGTGTACCGAACTACTTCGGTGCCCAACGTTTTGGGATTGGCGGTAGCAACTTGCAGGGCGCGCTGCGCTGGGCGCAAACCAATACTCCGGTGCGCGATCGCAATAAACGGAGTTTTTGGTTGTCGGCAGCCCGCAGTGCGTTGTTTAATCAGATTGTTGCTGAGCGCCTCAAAAAAGCAGACGTTAATCAAGTTGTTGACGGCGATGCGCTACAATTAGCCGGACGTGGTAGCTGGTTTGTTGCAACCACCGAAGAAGTGGCGGAATTACAGCGTCGCGTCAACGATAAAGAGCTAATGATAACCGCCGCATTGCCGGGCAGTGGCGAATGGGGAACTCAGCGTGAAGCGCTGGCATTCGAACAAGCAGCTGTCGCCGCAGAAACTGAATTACAAGCTTTACTGGTGCGCGAAAAAGTTGAAGCCGCGCGCAGAGCGATGCTGCTGTATCCGCAACAATTAAGCTGGAACTGGTGGGATGACGTCACCGTAGAAATCCGTTTCTGGCTTCCGGCGGGTAGTTTTGCAACCAGCGTTGTCAGGGAACTTATCAACACAACAGGTGATTATGCGCATATTGCTGAGTAATGATGACGGGGTACATGCACCCGGTATACAAACGCTGGCGAAAGCCTTGCGTGAGTTTGCTGACGTTCAGGTGGTCGCCCCCGATCGTAACCGCAGCGGCGCTTCAAATTCTCTGACACTGGAATCCTCCCTGCGCACGTTTACCTTTGAAAATGGTGATATTGCTGTGCAAATGGGAACCCCGACCGATTGCGTCTATCTTGGCGTGAATGCTCTGATGCGTCCGCGCCCGGACATTGTTGTGTCCGGAATTAACGCCGGGCCGAATCTGGGGGATGATGTTATTTATTCCGGTACGGTAGCCGCCGCGATGGAAGGCCGTCATTTAGGTTTTCCGGCGCTGGCCGTCTCGCTTGACGGGCATAAACATTACGACACTGCCGCGGCGGTAACCTGTTCAATTTTGCGCGCACTGTGTAAAGAGCCGCTGCGCACCGGACGTATTCTTAACATTAACGTTCCGGATTTACCATTGGATCAAATCAAAGGTATTCGCGTGACGCGCTGCGGTACACGACATCCGGCAGATCAGGTGATCCCGCAGCAAGATCCGCGCGGCAATACGCTGTACTGGATTGGCCCGCCGGGCGGTAAATGTGATGCCGGTCCGGGGACCGATTTTGCTGCGGTAGATGAGGGCTATGTCTCCATCACGCCGCTGCATGTGGATTTAACTGCGCATAGCGCGCAAGATGTGGTTTCAGACTGGTTAAACAGCGTGGGAGTTGGCACGCAATGGTAAGCAGACGCGTACAAGCACTTCTGGATCAATTACGTGCGCAAGGTATTCAGGATGAGCAGGTGCTGAATGCACTTGCCGCCGTGCCGCGTGAAAAATTCGTTGATGAAGCGTTTGAACAAAAAGCCTGGGACAATATCGCCTTGCCGATAGGTCAGGGGCAGACAATTTCGCAGCCGTATATGGTGGCGCGAATGACCGAATTACTCGAGCTGACGCCGCAGTCGCGGGTGCTGGAAATTGGCACCGGTTCGGGATATCAAACGGCAATCCTGGCGCATCTTGTCCAGCATGTTTGCTCGGTTGAACGGATTAAAGGCTTGCAGTGGCAGGCACGTCGCCGCCTGAAAAATCTTGATTTACATAATGTTTCAACCCGTCATGGCGATGGATGGCAAGGTTGGCAGGCACGTGCGCCGTTTGACGCTATCATTGTTACGGCGGCACCGCCGGAAATTCCAACTGCGCTAATGACGCAGCTGGACGAAGGCGGGATTCTCGTCTTACCCGTAGGGGAGGAGCACCAGTATTTGAAACGGGTGCGTCGTCGGGGAGGCGAATTTATTATCGATACCGTGGAGGCCGTGCGCTTTGTCCCTTTAGTGAAGGGTGAGCTGGCTTAAAACGTGAGGAAATACCTGGATTTTTCCTGGTTATTTTGCCGCAGGTCAGCGTATCGTGAACATCTTTTCCAGTGTTCAGTATGGTGCCTTGCACGGTAATTATGTCACTGGTTATTAACCAATTTTTCCTGGGGGATAAATGAGCGCGGGAAGCCCAAAATTCACCGTTCGCCGCATTGCGGCTTTGTCACTGGTTTCGCTATGGCTGGCAGGCTGTTCTGACACTTCAAATCCACCGGCCCCGGTCAGCTCCGTTAATGGCAATGCGCCTGCAAATACCAATTCTGGTATGTTGATTACGCCGCCGCCGAAAATGGGGACGACGTCTACAGCGCAGCAACCGCAAATTCAGCCGGTACAGCAGCCACAAATTCAGGCCACTCAACAACCGCAAATCCAGCCGGTGCAGCCAGTAGCTCAGCAGCCGGTACAGATGGAAAACGGACGCATCGTCTATAACCGTCAGTATGGGAACATTCCGAAAGGCAGTTATAGCGGCAGTACCTATACAGTGAAAAAAGGCGACACACTTTTCTATATCGCCTGGATTACTGGCAACGATTTCCGTGACCTTGCTCAGCGCAACAATATTCAGGCACCATATGCGCTGAACGTCGGTCAGACCTTACAGGTGGGGAATGCTTCCGGTACGCCAATCACTGGCGGAAATGCCATTACCCAGGCCGACGCAGCAGAGCAAGGAGTTGTGATCAAGCCTGCACAAAATTCCACCGTTGCTGTTGCTTCGCAACCGACAATTACGTATTCTGAGTCTTCGGGTGAACAGAGTGCTAACAAAATGTTGCCGAACAACAAGCCAACTGCGACCACGGTCACAGCGCCTGTAACGGTACCAACAGCAAGCACAACCGAGCCGACTGTCAGCAGTACATCAACCAGTACGCCTATCTCCACCTGGCGCTGGCCGACTGAGGGCAAAGTGATCGAAACCTTTGGCGCTTCTGAGGGGGGCAACAAGGGGATTGATATCGCAGGCAGCAAAGGACAGGCAATTATCGCGACTGCAGATGGCCGCGTTGTTTATGCCGGTAACGCGCTGCGCGGCTACGGTAATCTGATTATCATCAAACATAATGATGATTACCTGAGTGCCTACGCCCATAACGACACAATGCTGGTCCGGGAACAACAAGAAGTGAAGGCGGGGCAAAAAATAGCAACCATGGGTAGCACCGGAACCAGTTCAACACGCTTGCATTTTGAAATTCGTTACAAGGGGAAATCCGTAAACCCGCTGCGTTATTTGCCGCAGCGATAAATCGGCGGAACCAGGCTTTTGCTTGAATGTTCCGTCAAGGGATCACGGGTAGGAGCCACCTTATGAGTCAGAATACGCTGAAAGTTCATGATTTAAATGAAGATGCGGAATTTGATGAGAACGGAGTTGAGGTTTTTGACGAAAAGGCCTTAGTAGAAGAGGAACCCAGTGATAACGATTTGGCCGAAGAGGAACTGTTATCGCAGGGAGCCACACAGCGTGTGCTGGACGCGACTCAGCTTTACCTTGGTGAGATTGGTTATTCACCACTGTTAACGGCCGAAGAAGAAGTTTATTTTGCGCGTCGCGCACTGCGTGGAGATGTTGCCTCTCGCCGCCGGATGATCGAGAGTAACTTGCGTCTGGTGGTAAAAATTGCCCGCCGTTATGGCAATCGTGGTCTGGCGTTGCTGGACCTGATCGAAGAGGGCAACCTGGGGCTGATCCGCGCGGTAGAGAAGTTTGACCCGGAACGTGGTTTCCGCTTCTCAACATACGCAACCTGGTGGATTCGCCAGACGATCGAACGGGCGATTATGAACCAAACCCGTACTATTCGTTTGCCGATTCACATCGTAAAGGAGCTGAACGTTTACCTGCGAACCGCACGCGAGTTGTCCCATAAACTGGACCATGAACCAAGTGCGGAAGAGATCGCAGAGCAACTGGATAAGCCAGTTGATGACGTCAGCCGTATGCTTCGTCTTAACGAGCGCATTACCTCGGTAGACACCCCGCTGGGTGGTGATTCCGAAAAAGCGTTGCTGGACATCCTGGCCGATGAAAAAGAGAACGGTCCGGAAGATACCACGCAAGATGACGATATGAAGCAGAGCATCGTCAAATGGCTGTTCGAGCTGAACGCCAAACAGCGTGAAGTGCTGGCACGTCGATTCGGTTTGCTGGGGTACGAAGCGGCAACACTGGAAGATGTAGGTCGTGAAATTGGCCTCACCCGTGAACGTGTTCGCCAGATTCAGGTTGAAGGCCTGCGCCGTTTGCGCGAAATCCTGCAAACGCAGGGGCTGAATATCGAAGCGCTGTTCCGCGAATAAGTAAGCATCTGTCAGAAAGGCCAGTCTCAAGCGAGGCTGGCCTTTTTCTTTTATTTGGGAGTCGGTGTGTTTTGTCGCCTGGATAAGACACGTCAGCGTCCCACCCGGCAATCAACATCCTATTTGCTCATCATCTTGCGCACCAGCTGCATAAACAGCTCCTGCTCTTCTGCACTCAAACGCCCCAAAAATTCCTCATCCACACTGTCACCAATCGGTATCGCCGCAGCAAGTACCTTTTCTCCTTCGGCAGTCAGCCAGACAAAGCGTCGCCGCTTATCAGCAGAGTCATGTTCTCGTCTGACTAAGCCACGATTTTCCATTCGTGCCAACATTTCTGCCAGCGTTGCTTTGGTGCTGACGGCTGCTTCTATCAGTGCCACCTGTTCGATACCAGGTTTATCAGCAATGGCGCGCATCACCGCGTACTGTGGTTTGGTCAGATCAGGTAACTCGTGCTGCCAGCGAGCCGTGTGCTGCTGAAAAAGCTGTCGTAACTGATGGAACGCTTTATTTCGTAACGCCATGTAAACTCCGGGCAAACTATCTGCCGCTATCATAGCGGTTTTTCAGTGACGAAGAAGATGTTGTTACTTTTCAGCGCTTGCCGCGATGAAAACAGAGGCGTATTTTAATAATAACGTTCGTATACGAACAATTTAGAGAGTAAGCAATGAAACTGATCGTCGGGATGACAGGGGCTACCGGTGCGCCTCTTGGGGTGGCATTACTGCAAGCGCTGCGGGAGATGCCGAATGTCGAGACTCATCTGGTGATGTCGAAGTGGGCGAGAACCACCATTGAACTGGAAACGCCTTACAGCGCTCGCGATGTTGCTGCCCTCGCAGACTTCAGCCATAACCCGGCGGATCAGGCGGCGACCATCTCCTCAGGTTCCTTTCGTACCGACGGCATGATCGTTATTCCGTGCAGTATGAAAACGCTCGCCGGTATCCGTGCCGGTTACGCCGATGGCCTGGTGGGGCGCGCGGCGGACGTCGTGCTCAAAGAAGGCCGCAAACTGGTGCTGGTGCCGCGTGAAATGCCGCTTAGCACAATCCATCTCGAAAATATGCTCGCACTTTCGCGCATGGGCGTGGCGATGGTGCCGCCGATGCCTGCCTTTTATAACCATCCCGAAACGGTAGATGACATTGTCCACCACGTGGTAGCCCGCGTGCTGGATCAATTTGGCCTCGAACATCCTCACGCCAGGCGCTGGCAAGGATTGCCGCAGGCCCGGAATTTTTCTCAGGAGAATGAATAATGGCATTTGATGATTTACGCAGCTTTTTACAGGCGCTCGACGACCATGGGCAATTGCTGAAAATCAGCGAAGAGGTGAACGCAGAACCGGATCTGGCAGCCGCAGCCAACGCCACCGGGCGTATCGGCGACGGCGCGCCCGCGCTGTGGTTTGACAATATTCGCGGCTTTACCGATGCCCGCGTGGCGATGAACACCATCGGTTCCTGGCAGAACCACGCGATTTCCCTCGGCCTGCCGCCAAATACCCCGGTTAAAAAACAGATCGATGAGTTTATCCGCCGCTGGGACAACTTCCCGATAGCCCCGGAACGCCGAGCCAATCCAGCCTGGGCGCAGAACACCGTCGATGGCGAAAAGATTAACCTGTTCGATATCCTGCCGCTGTTTCGTTTAAACGACGGTGATGGCGGTTTCTATCTCGACAAAGCGTGCGTGGTTTCCCGCGATCCGCTCGACCCGGATAACTTCGGCAAGCAGAACGTCGGTATCTACCGCATGGAAGTGAAGGGCAAACGTAAGCTCGGCCTGCAACCGGTGCCGATGCACGATATCGCGCTGCATCTGCATAAAGCGGAAGAGCGCGGTGAAGATCTGCCGATTGCCATCACCCTCGGTAACGATCCGATCATCACCCTGATGGGGGCCACGCCGCTGAAATATGATCAGTCCGAGTACGAAATGGCGGGCGCGCTGCGCGAAAGTCCGTACCCGATTGCCACCGCCCCACTGACCGGTTTTGATGTACCCTGGGGCTCGGAAGTGATCCTCGAAGGGGTTATCGAAAGTCGTAAACGTGAAATCGAAGGGCCGTTCGGTGAGTTTACCGGGCACTACTCCGGCGGGCGCAACATGACCGTGGTGCGCATCGATAACGTCTCTTATCGCAGCAAACCCATTTTTGAATCGCTCTATCTCGGGATGCCGTGGACGGAAATCGACTACCTGATGGGGCCAGCCACCTGCGTGCCGCTGTATCAGCAACTGAAAGCCGAGTTCCCGGAAGTGCAGGCGGTAAACGCCATGTACACCCACGGCCTGCTGGCGATTATCTCCACCAAAAAACGCTACGGTGGCTTTGCCCGCGCGGTGGGCCTCCGTGCGATGACCACGCCACACGGTCTGGGCTATGTGAAGATGGTGATTATGGTCGATGAAGACGTTGATCCGTTCAACCTGCCGCAGGTGATGTGGGCGCTCTCTTCGAAAGTGAACCCGGCAGGGGATTTGGTGCAGTTGCCGAATATGTCCGTGCTGGAACTCGACCCTGGCTCAAGTCCGGCGGGGATCACCGACAAGCTGATTATCGACGCCACCACGCCTGTCGCCCCGGACAACCGTGGTCACTACAGTCAGCCGGTGGTGGATTTACCGGAAACCAAAGCCTGGGCTGAAAAACTGACCGCTATGCTGGCCGCACGTCAATAAGGAGAACAAGATGATTTGTCCACGTTGTGCTGATGAACAGATTGAAGTGATGGCGAAATCGCCGGTAAAAGATGTCTGGACGGTCTACCAGTGCCAGCATTGCCTCTATACCTGGCGCGATACCGAACCGCTGCGCCGCACCAGCCGCGAACATTATCCCGAAGCGTTCCGCATGACGCAGAAAGATATTGATGACGCGCCGATGGTGCCGAGCATCCCGCCGCTGCTGGCGGAAGGTAAGTGTTAATAAAAAAGTGCCGGGTAGAGGCTTTGCTTTACCCGGCCACGTTATTTAATTTTATAAAACGATAACCGTCTGCTTTCCGGCGAGCCGGTATCAATATAAACCTGATTGGCAAATGTCTGGATGTTATCAAACATCATATGTCCAAAGATAAAACAGTCGGCACCGTTTATTTCTTTTAACTCTCCCTTGAATGATTTCTGCACGCGATCAACAGGCCAGAGTAATTCGCTTTCTGCTATTTCTTTACCAAACTGATATTCATCACCCGGATAATCCGCATGTGCGATGACATATTTTATTCTGTCGTTAGTGATTTCAATAATATGTGGAAGATTATGAAAACGTAGCAACAGGTCTATTGCTTCTTTTTGTTCCGTATCACTTAACTCAAAGAACCAGTCGCCACCGCTGGCAAGCCACATATTGCCATCGCCGGTCGCGAACGCATCCAACGCCATCGCTTCATGGTTGCCTTTAACCGATGTAAACCAGGGCTGGTTTAACAGGCGCAGCACGTTAAGACTCTCCGGCCCACGATCGATGTTATCGCCTACCGAAATAAGTAAGTCGGTTTCAGGGCAAAAAGAGAGTTGATGTAAGCGGGATTGTAATAATTGATAGTCACCATGAATATCACCAACGGCCCATATATGGCGATAGTGATGGACATTGATTTTTTGATAGCGTGTAGATGGCATGGTTTTACCCTGTAAAATAAGATTTCCTATTATACAGGGTATTTTTATTTGATTCGTCAGTTGTCGTTAATATTCCCGATAGCAAAAGACTATCGGGAATTGTTATTACACCAGACTCTTCAAGCGATAAATCCACTCCAGCGCCTGACGCGGAGTGAGTGAATCTGGGTCCAGGTTTTCCAGTGCCTCGACCGCAGGCGAAGTTTCTTCCGGTACGGATAGCAAAGACATTTGTGTACCATCCACTTGCGTAGCAGCGGCGTTCGGCGAAATGCTTTCCAGCTCACGCAGTTTTTGCCGTGCGCGCTTAATAACCTCTTTTGGCACGCCTGCCAGCGCTGCAACCGCCAGGCCGTAGCTTTTGCTTGCCGCGCCATCCTGCACGCTATGCATAAAGGCAATGGTGTCGCCGTGCTCCAGCGCATCGAGATGCACGTTGGCGACGCCTTCCATTTTCTCCGGCAGTTGGGTCAGCTCGAAATAGTGGGTAGCAAACAGCGTCAACGCTTTGATCTTATTTGCCAGATTTTCCGCGCATGCCCACGCCAGCGACAGACCATCGTAAGTGGACGTTCCACGCCCAATCTCGTCCATCAACACCAGACTGTATTCGGTGGCGTTATGTAAAATATTGGCGGTTTCGGTCATCTCCACCATAAAGGTTGAACGTCCGGAAGCCAGATCATCCGCGGCACCTACGCGGGTAAAGATGCGATCGATCGGGCCAATCTCGACTTTTTGCGCCGGTACGTAGCTGCCGATATAGGCCATCAGCGCAATCAACGCGGTCTGGCGCATATAGGTACTTTTACCGCCCATGTTCGGACCGGTGATGATCAACATGCGGCGCTGCGGCGACAGGTTCAGCGGGTTGGCGATAAACGGCTCATTCAGTACCTGTTCAACCACCGGATGGCGGCCTTCGGTAATGCGAATGCCAGGTTTATCAATAAAGGTCGGGCAGGTGTAGTTCAGGGTATAGGCCCGTTCCGCCAGGTTCACCAGCACGTCGAGTTCCGCCAGCGCGCTCGCGCTCTGTTGCAACGCTTCCAGATGCGGCAACAGCAAGTCGAACAGCTCTTCATAAAGTTGTTTTTCCAGAGCCAGTGCTTTGCCTTTTGAGGTGAGAACTTTATCTTCGTACTCTTTCAGCTCCGGAATAATGTAACGCTCGGCGTTTTTCAGCGTCTGGCGGCGCATGTAGTTAATCGGTGCCAGATGGCTTTGCCCACGGCTGATCTGAATGTAGTAGCCGTGCACTGCATTAAAGCCAACTTTCAGCGTGTCCAGGCCGGTACGTTCACGCTCGCGGACCTCCAGACGCTCCAGATAATCGGTCGCGCCGTCAGCCAGCGCGCGCCACTCATCCAGCTCTTCGTTATAGCCCGGTGCGATAACACCACCGTCGCGTACCAGCACTGGCGGTGTGTCGATGATTGCTCGCTCCAGCAGATCGCGCAGCTCGGCAAACTCGCCCATTTTTTCACGCAGCGCCTGTACCGGAGCGCTATCGACATTTTCTAATAGTGCACGCAGCTCCGGCAGTTGCTGGAAAGCGTGACGCATACGGGCCAGATCGCGTGGGCGAGCAGTTCGTAAAGCCAGACGTGCCAGAATACGTTCCAGGTCGCCGACCTGACGCAGTACCGGCTGCAGCTCGGCGGTGAAATCCTGCAATGCGCCAATAGTTTGCTGGCGCTCAAGCAACACGCGGGTATCGCGCACTGGCATATGCAGCCAGCGTTTCAGCATACGGCTGCCCATCGGCGTGACGGTGCAGTCGAGCACAGAAGCCAGCGTATTTTCCGCACCACCCGCCAGATTCTGGGTGATTTCCAGATT
The DNA here is from genome assembly GCF_046486085.1 of Escherichia sp. WS568. Lineage (NCBI taxonomy): Bacteria > Pseudomonadati > Pseudomonadota > Gammaproteobacteria > Enterobacterales > Enterobacteriaceae > Escherichia > Escherichia sp. WS568. Next base: position 108,395 of record NZ_JBJQMC010000011.1, on the reverse strand, counting down.
ACGACGCGTCGCGGCATCCATAATGATGCTGTCCTGCTCACGTTCCATGGTGATAGAACGAATATGCGGCAGGGTCGTGCGTTGGGTATCTTTCGCATACTGCAACAGACAACCGGCAGCACAAAGTCCGCGCGGCGCGTTCTCGACGCCAAAACCGACCAGATCGCGAGTGCCAAATTGCAGATTCAACTGCTGGCGCGCGGTGTCGATTTCAAACTCCCACAGCGGGCGACGGCGCAGTCCGCGACGACCTTCAATCAGCGACATCTCGGCGAAATCTTCTGCATACAACAGCTCTGCCGGATTAGTGCGTTGCAGCTCTGCCGCCATCGTTTCGCGGTCAGCCGGTTCGCTCAGGCGAAAACGCCCGGAACTGATATCCAGCGTCGCGTAGCCGAAACCTTTGCTGTCCTGCCAGATAGCCGCCAGCAGGTTATCCTGACGCTCCTGCAACAGCGCTTCATCGCTGATGGTGCCCGGCGTAACGATACGCACAACTTTGCGCTCAACCGGACCTTTGCTGGTCGCCGGATCGCCAATTTGTTCGCAGATGGCAACGGACTCGCCCTGATTCACCAGTTTGGCGAGGTAGTTTTCCACCGCATGGTAGGGGATCCCCGCCATCGGGATCGGCTCTCCCGCTGAAGCACCGCGTTTGGTCAGTGAAATATCCAGCAGTTGCGAGGCGCGTTTTGCATCGTCATAAAATAGTTCATAAAAATCACCCATCCGGTAAAACAGCAGGATCTCGGGATGCTGGGCTTTCAGCTTGAGATATTGCTGCATCATGGGCGTATGGGCATCGAAATTTTCTATTGCACTCATGGGGTTATGTCCGGTTCCCTGATATTAAATGGGGTGTGATGGTTTTTATTTTCGTTGTAATCACATAAGGCGCACATGATACCGGAGTTAATCATTTCAGGGGAAGAAGCGAACGGCGAGTTCTTGATGGTGATTCCGGGAAAGATGCTGTTTTGCAGCTTTTGCGTGATGCTTATGAAGCAAGTACGCAAAATTGCGTCGGTTGAATAAACCTCCTCCTTCAGAGCCATAGTCCCCTTTCAAATTAAGTTGTAATATAAATACACCTTAAGAGTATGGAGGCAGCATGTCCGGCAAGCGTATCTCTCGTGAAAAACTGACGATTAAAAAAATGATCGATCTTTATCAAGCGAAATGCCCGCAGGCGTCAGCGGAGCCGGAGCATTACGACGCGCTGTTTGCCTACGCGCAAAAGCGGCTGGATAAATGTGTGTTCGGCGAAGAGAAACCAGCCTGTAAGCAGTGTCCGGTGCACTGTTACCAGCCAGCAAAGCGTGAAGAGATGAAACAGATTATGCGTTGGGCCGGGCCGCGAATGCTGTGGCGTCATCCGATCTTAACCGTGCGTCATCTCATCGATGACAAGCGTCCGGTGCCGGAGTTGCCAGAAAAATATCGTCCAAAGAAATAAATCTGCCGGAGAGCCATACTCTCCGGCAAATAAGGCGTTTACGCTTTGGTGGCAATCAGGATGGCTGATGCTTTGATCAATGCAATAACGCGCGAGCCAGTGGTGAGTTTCATTTCATCCTGACTTTCATTTGTTACCACTGCCACAATTTCAAAACCCGCATCCGTTTTGATATGGACAGTGGCGTTCACTGCGCCTTCGGTGATTGTCGACACGCTGCCAGCAAACTGGTTGCGAGCAGAGAATTTCAGTCCACAGTCTTCCGTTGCCAGTGTTACCCACGGGGCTTTAATCAGGGCAATCGCTTCTTTCCCTTTTGCCAGACCAAGAGCCTGCTGGCTGCTGTGTGTAACAATTGCCACCAGCTTTGCACCACCTGCCAGCGTCAGTTCTACTTCATCATTCACAGCGCCCATTGCTACTGCGCTAACTGTTCCGGTTAATTGATTTCTTGCTGAAACTGCCATACTGCCTCCTTTCATTGAATGTTGATCGAGTATAACCACATCTGTTAAATCAATGCCGATTTATCAATTCCCAGTCGCTTCATCCGTGACAGCAGAGTCGTGCGTTTCAGCCCCAGACGTTGCGCAGCGCCTTTAGGCCCGGCAACCACGCCGTTTGTTTCTTTCAGCACGCGAACAATCAACTGATATTCATCTTCGCCCTCCTGGGCGACAACCGTTGCGGCAGGCGGCGTTTCAGGTTCTGGTAAAGCAATATCTGGCAATGACAGCTGCAGCACGTTGCCGCGTGTTAGCAATACCGCGCGCTCGATGACGTTTTCCAGCTCACGCACGTTGCCCGGCCATTCCATGTTGCTCAGGATGCGCAGCGTCTCGGCAGGAATGCTGTCGATATTGCGCCCCAGACGACGGGCAATTTTGAAGGTAAAGGCTTTCGCCAGCAGCGGAATATCTTCCGGACGCTCGCGTAGTGGCGGCAGGTGGATCGGGAATACGTTCAGGCGGTAATAGAGATCACTACGGAACTCTCGGTCGGCGACCATTTTTTTCAGATCGCGGTTAGTCGCGGCAATTAAACGTACGTCCGTCTGAATGATTTTGTTGCTGCCGAGGCGTTCAAACTCCTGTTCCTGTAATACACGCAGCAACTTCGGCTGTAACTCCAGCGGCATATCGCCCACTTCGTCGAGGAACAGGGAGCTTTTATCCGCCAGTTCAAAACGACCAATGCGCTGGGCGCTGGCACCGGTAAAAGCCCCACGCTCATGACCAAACAGATCGCTCTCCAGCAATCCGGCAGGCATCGCCGCGCAGTTCATTTTTACCATGCGGCGATTATTACGCCCACTGAGATTATGGATAGCACGGGCAATCAGCTCTTTACCCGTGCCAGTTTCACCGAGGATCAGCACGGTACTGTCACTTTGCGCCACCATTTCAACTTGTTTAAGCACGCTGTACATGGCTTCGCTGCGGCCAATAATCTCGCCAAATTCACTATCAACATTGTTGAGCTGCTCGGTCAGGGCGAGGTTTTCATCAACCAGCCGTTCTTTCAGACGATGGATTTCCTGATAGGCGAGGGCGTTATCGACAGCGATTGCCACACGTTCGGCAATCTGGCGCAGTAAATTCAGATTGGTAGTGGTAAACACTTTCTCTTCGCATTGCGCCAGTTTCAGCACGCCCAGCATGGTGTCGCCAGACATCAGCGGTAACAGGCACAAGGTTTGAATCTGGTTGCCCCAGGTGTCGAACAACATGCGTTCATAGGGGGCTAAATCGTCCCGCTCGTGGAGATTAATCAACAGCATCTCTTTACTTTTGAAGACGCGTTCGGTGAGGGTTCCGGCTTCATCGACTTCGCTCTGTTCGTGGGCGGGATGCTGTTTATCAAGATAGTGAGTGGAGTAGATGTTGAGTTTGTTTTTACGGTGGCTGCGTAAGACGATGCTGATATCGTCAATGTCGAAGTAGTAATGGATTTCTTTGGCGACTTCGCTGACCAGTTCGTCCATATCCAGGCGGGAAAGCACCGCGTTGGTAATGGCAACCAGGATGCGGAAGTTATCGCGCTCCCGGCATAACAACTCATAGTCGACATTGTTAACGACGCGGCTCTGGATTTGTTCGGTGACGACCGAAACGATCTGCGTAAATGTTTGCAGACGATTGAACTCTTTTTCGCTCCAGGGGCGATCGTCATAACGAATAAATTCACAGCCACCAAAAATATGCCCTTCCGCCGCCAGTGGCATCAGGCAATAGTGACCAAATTTGGGGTATAGTCCACCTGCGGCCAGCTGCGGCCAGGTTTCACAAAATTCTTCGTAACTGCAATGCAGCGTATCAGGGCGCGACAAAATGCTGCGTACCGGACCGTGTGCCAGAACAGTTTCGTCTTCATATTTAATGGGGGTGTCTTTTTCACGCGACGCGTAATAAGACGCACGTTGAGTCTGCGCTTGCCACAACACAATAGCCGCGTTGTCGGCGAGCGCAGAACGCTTTACCAGTTGCGAAAGAGCCTCACACAGCGAGGCCAGATCGGGCTGCTGCAATAGTGTCCGAGTGATGTCGAACAACCCTTGTTGTCCGAGATCACTCATCGGTGTATATGACATTTTGTTCTTCCAGGAAAGCACCGCAAAGCGGTGCAAAAGGTCATTGACTAACTATAGGAGATTTAGAATTTTATTAGCATATACGCGGAAGCGGTTCGGCGTGTGGTAAATCGAGGGTTCGTTTCACGCCATACAGACCGGCAAGACGAACACCTTTACGTTCCACCACTTCACCAATCAGCGCCGCGTCTTTCCCCAGTGGATGGGAATGTAACGCTGCCAGCACTTGCTCTGCCGCGTTGCGTTCAACGGCGATCACCAGTTTGCCTTCGTTGGCAAAGTTAAGGGCGTCCAGTCCCAGCAGCTCGCAAACGCCACGCACAGCAGGTTTAACCGGCAGTGCCGCTTCTGAAAGTTCAATACCACAACCGCAGGCTGCCGCGAACTCATGTACCACCGCGTTTACACCACCACGGGTGGCATCACGCAGCGCTTTCACGCCGGGAATGTCACGCAGCGTCTGAATAAGCGGCGTTAGTACCGCACAGTCGCTGACCAGTTCGCCATCCAGCCCCAGCTGCTCACGCAGGTTAAGGATAGTCGCCCCGTGGTCGCCGAGAGTTCCACTCACCAGCAGAACATCGCCTGCGGTTAGCGTTTGTGCGCCCCAGTGAATATTCGCCGGAATTGCGCCCATGCCAGCGGTGTTGATAAACAGTTTATCTGCCGCGCCGCGCTGCACCACTTTAGTGTCGCCAGTAACGATGGCAATGCCTGCCGCGCGGGCGGTTTCTGCCATGCTGGTCACTACGGCTTTCAGTGTCTCCATCGGCAATCCTTCTTCGAGGATAAAGCCACAGGAGAGATAGCGCGGAATAGCGCCACTGACCGCAACGTCATTCGCGGTGCCGCAAATCGCCAGCTTGCCGATATTACCGCCAGGGAAGAACAGCGGGTCAATAACGTAACTGTCGGTGGAGAACGCCAGACGGTCGCCTTCCGCTACCAGCTGCGCCAGATCAAGACGTGCCTGATCTTCCTGCTCTGCCAGCCACGGGTTGGCAAAGGCTTCCATAAACAGGCTGTTGATTAATTGCTGCATCGCCTGGCCGCCGCTACCGTGGGCGAGTTGGATATTATTCACGCTTCACTCTCCTGCTGACGATACTGATACCACGCGGCGCACGCTCCTTCGGAGGAAACCATCAGCGCACCAAACGCGGTTTGAGGATTACAGGTGTTACCAAACAGCGGGCATTGATGCGGCTTACATTTGCCCGTTAATACTTCGCCACAACGTGCGCGCGGGTCATCGCAGACCTGCTGCGGTGCCGGGCGGAAATGCGCTTCGGCATCGAATCGTTGATAATCCGGCGTCAGGTGTACACCAGAAGATTCAATCACGCCTAAGCCGCGCCATTCGCTGTCGCCGTTGACACAGAACACATCGGCAATCGCCTGTTGCGCCAGCAGGTTACCGGCATCCGGCACCACCCGACGATACTGATTCTCTACCTTGCTGTGGGCCGCTATTTTCTGCTCCACCAGCATGACCACGCCTTGCAGTAGATCAAGCGGTTCGAAACCAGCCACCACCAGCGGACGATGAAAATCGCTGGCGATAAAATTATAGGCATCAGTGCCGATCACCATACTGACGTGGCCGGGCGCGAGGAACGCGTCGATACCGTTATCCGGCTGTTCCAGCAAACTGCGCAGTGTTGGGATGAGCGTAATGTGCTGGCAGAAGAAGTAAAAATTCTGCACATCGCGGGCTTTTGCCTGTTGCAGAGTGATGGCGGTGGTCGGCATGGTGGTTTCAAAACCCAAGCCGAAGAACACCACTTTGCGGGTTGGATTCTCCTGCGCCAGTTTCAACGCATCCATCGGCGAGTAAACGATGCGCACATCGGCACCGCGTGCCTTTGCCTGTAACAGCGAACCCTGTTTCCCTGGTACGCGCATGGCGTCGCCAAAGGTACAGAAGATGACTTCCGGATGGCTGGCAATCTCCACGCAGGTGTCGATTCTACCCATCGGCAGTACACACACCGGGCAACCGGGACCGTGGATAAACTCAACGTTTTCCGGCAGCAACTGGTCGAGGCCGAATTTAAAAATGGCGTGGGTATGACCGCCACACACTTCCATAATCCGCAGAGGGCGTTCGGCGGTGTAAGAGAGATGTGAAGCACGTTCGCGCAGATGCTCAATTAACTGCATCACCTGTTCCGGCGCGCGATATTCATCAACAAAACGCATTATTTTTCCTCGCCATACAACAGCGCACCGACATCCGGCTCAACGTCAAACATGTTTTGTAAGGCGTCGAGAGTGTCGCGCGCTTCGGCTTCATTAATTACGCTCATGGCAAAGCCAACGTGAACCAGTACCCACTGGCCTACGCGTGGCTGACCGTTTTCATCGCAGCTGCCGACTAACGTTAAATCGACATCGCGCTGAATGCCGCAGACGTCGACTTTCGCCTGGTTGCCGTCAATGGTGCGGATCTGGCCGGGAACGCCTATGCACATCGCTGTGTCTCCAGCCAGTTCAGCCACTGGTCCATCCCTTCGCCGCTGGTGGCGGAAATAAGGATGATTTCAATTTCTGGATTGACTTCGCGGGCGCAGGCGATGCACTTCTCAACGTCAAAGTTGAGATACGGCAGCAGGTCAACTTTGTTGAGCAGCATCAGTGAGGCGGCGGCAAACATATGTGGATATTTCAGCGGTTTGTCTTCACCTTCGGTAACGGAAAGCACCGCCACTTTGTGTTTTTCACCGAGATCGAAGCTCGCCGGACATACGAGGTTGCCAACGTTTTCGATAAACAGAATACCGTTATCGTCCAGTGGCAGGCGCGGCGCGGCGTCGGCGATCATCTGTGCGTCAAGATGGCAACCTTTACCGGTATTCACCTGAATCGCTGGTGTGCCGGTAGCACGAATGCGTGCGGCATCGTTCACGGTTTGCTGATCGCCTTCAATAACCGCGCACGGAACGCTGTCTTTCAGGCGCATTAAGGTTTCCGTCAGCAGGGTGGTTTTACCGGAACCAGGGCTGGAAACCAGGTTGAGCACCAGTTGCTTGCGGGCAGCAAAGCGCGCGCGGTTGCGTTCAGCCAGACGGTTGTTTTTGTCCAGCACGTCAATTTCGACTTCCAGCATCCGACGCTGGCTCATGCCCGGCGCGTGAGTGCCCGCTTCGCCATGACCGTAATGCAGGTCGCCTTCTTCAGTCTGGCTGGGGGTAAATTCAGGCGCTTTAATGCCGGTGATTTTCATCTTCGGGCGTGCCGCCGGGGCAAATGGCGCGCTACGAAACGCGGAATGAGGGTTATGTTCATCACCCTCAATATAGAGGTTGCCTTCACCGCAACCGCATGTTGTACACATCGCTCACTCCTGGTCTATTTCTATCCGCCGAATCTGTAAACCGTCGTCTGCCACAATCTGTAGCATGTCACCATGACACTGTGGACAGCGGCGGACGCGCTGGGTCAGTAGCGTCACATACTGTTGGCATGTTTCACACCAGCATTCGGCCTCTTGTTCTTCGAGGTGCAGTTTACAACCTTCCGCCATGCTGCCGCGGCAAACCAGATCAAAACAAAAGGCAAGAGAGCTGGTTTCGACACAAGAAAATGCGCCAATTTTGAGCCAGACCCCAGTTACGCGTTTTGCGCCGTGTTTTGCGGCCTGCTGTTCGATCAATTCCAGTGCCCGTTGGCAGAGGGTTATTTCGTGCATATCGCCTCCCATTAACTATTGCCAGCTACAAGCAATAATTGTGCCAGTGTTGATTATCCCTGCGGTGAATAATGTCGATGATGTCGAAATGACACGTCGACACGGCGACGAAATTCATCTTTAGCTTAAAAATCTCTTTAATAACAATAAATTAAAAGTTGGCACAGAAAATGCTTAAAGCTGGCATCTCTGTTAAACGGGTAACCTGACAATGACTATTTGGGAAATAAGCGAGAAAGCCGATTACATCGCACAGCGGCATCGTCGCCTACAGGACCAGTGGCACATCTACTGTAATTCGCTGGTTCAGGGGATCACGTTATCGAAAGCGCGCCTGCATCACGCCATGAGCTGCGCGCCGGACAAAGAACTCTGTTTCGTCCTTTTTGAACATTTTCGTATTTATGTCACCCTGGCGGATGGCTTTAACAGCCACACCATCGAGTATTACGTCGAAACAAAAGAGGGTGAAGACAAACAGTGGATTGCGCAGGCGCAACTGAGCATTGACGGCATGATTGATGGCAAGGTCAACATCCGCGATCGCGAACAGGTTCTGGAACACTATCTCGAAAAAATCGCTGGCGTTTACGACAGCTTATATACCGCCATTGAAAACAATGTGCCGGTGAATTTAAGCCAACTGGTAAAGGGACAAAGCCCGGCAGCATGAGCTGAGGCTTTGCCCGTTTTGCAGGCGTTACGCCTGTTTGGGGATGGGCGTGTCGATGAGTGTCGAAAATGACATTTCATCGGCATGTTTTCGTCAAAAATGACAATCACCTGAGGAATGCCTGGTGAATCGTTTTGTAATTGCTGACTCCACGCTCTGTATCGGCTGCCACACTTGTGAGGCTGCCTGTTCAGAGACGCATCGCCAGCACGGCCTGCAATCAATGCCGCGCCTGCGAGTGATGCTCAATGAAAAAGAATCTGCGCCGCAGCTCTGTCACCACTGTGAAGATGCGCCCTGTGCGGTGGTTTGCCCGGTTAACGCCATCACCCGCGTTGATGGGGCCGTGCAGTTGAATGAAAGTCTGTGCGTAAGCTGCAAACTGTGCGGCATCGCCTGCCCGTTTGGCGCAATTGAATTTTCCGGCAGCCGTCCGCTGGATATTCCGGCAAACGCCAATACCCCGAAAGCGCCACCGGCACCGCCTGCTCCGGCGCGTGTCAGCACATTGCTTGACTGGGTGCCAGGTATTCGCGCGATCGCCGTCAAATGTGACCTTTGTAGTTTTGATGAACAAGGTCCGGCCTGCGTGCGGATGTGCCCGACTAAAGCCCTGCATCTGGTGGATAACACCGATATCGCCCGCGTCAGCAAACGTAAGCGTGAGCTGACTTTTAACACGGACTTTGGCGATCTCACCTTGTTTCAGCAGGCTCAAAGTGGAGAGGCTAAATGAGCGCAATTTCCCTGATCAATAGCGGCGTGGCGTGGTTTGTCGCCGCCGCTGTTCTGGCATTTCTCTTTTCTTTTCAAAAGGCGCTAAGCGGCTGGATAGCCGGAATTGGCGGCGCGGTTGGTAGCCTGTATACGGCAGCCGCGGGCTTTACTGTGCTGACTGGCGCGGTTGGCGTGAGCGGTGCGCTGTCGCTGGTAAGCTACGATGTGCAAATCTCTCCGCTTAACGCGATTTGGCTGATTACGCTCGGTCTGTGCGGTCTGTTTGTCAGCCTCTACAACATTGACTGGCATCGCCACGCGCAGGTGAAGTGCAACGGCTTGCAGATCAATATGTTGATGGCTGCCGCCGTCTGCGCCGTCATTGCCAGCAACCTCGGCATGTTCGTGGTAATGGCCGAAGTCATGGCCTTGTGTGCGGTGTTCCTCACCAGCAACAGCAAAGAGGGCAAACTGTGGTTTGCGCTGGGGCGTCTTGGCACTCTGCTGCTGGCGATTGCTTGCTGGCTGCTGTGGCAGCGTTACGGCACGCTGGATCTGCGCCTGCTGGATATGCGTATGCAACAGTTGCCGCTCGGTTCCGATATCTGGCTGCTCGGTGTGATTGGCTTTGGCCTGCTGGCCGGGATTATTCCGCTGCACGGCTGGGTGCCGCAGGCACATGCTAACGCCTCTGCGCCAGCTGCCGCGTTGTTTTCCACGGTAGTCATGAAAATTGGCCTGCTGGGCATTTTAACCCTGTCACTGCTGGGCGGTAATGCACCGCTGTGGTGGGGGATCGCACTGCTGGTACTCGGCATGATCACCGCATTCGTCGGCGGTCTGTATGCGTTGATGGAACATAATATCCAACGTCTGCTGGCTTACCACACCCTGGAGAATATCGGCATTATCCTGCTGGGGCTGGGCGCTGGCGTAACGGGTATCGCGCTCGAACAACCGGCGCTGATTGCCCTTGGTCTGGTCGGTGGTCTGTACCATCTGCTTAACCATAGCCTGTTCAAAAGCGTGCTTTTCCTCGGGGCGGGGAGCGTCTGGTTCCGTACCGGTCATCGCGATATCGAAAAACTCGGTGGTATTGGCAAGAAAATGCCGGTTATCTCCATCGCCATGTTAGTCGGGCTGATGGCAATGGCTGCGCTGCCGCCACTGAACGGGTTTGCCGGGGAATGGGTTATCTATCAATCCTTCTTCAAACTGAGCAATAGTGGCGCGTTTGTTGCCCGTCTTCTCGGGCCGCTGCTTGCCGTGGGGCTGGCAATTACCGGTGCGCTGGCGGTGATGTGTATGGCGAAAGTTTATGGCGTTACTTTCCTCGGCGCGCCGCGTACCAAAGAGGCCGAAAACGCCACCTGTGCGCCGCTCCTGATGAGCGTAAGCGTAGTGGCACTGGCGATTTGCTGCGTAATTGGCGGTGTTGCTGCGCCGTGGCTACTGCCGATGCTCTCTGCTGCTGTACCTCTGCCGCTGGAGCCTGCTAACACCACCGTTTCTCAACCCATGATCACGTTGCTGCTGATTGCCTGCCCGCTGCTGCCATTCATCATTATGGCGATTTGCAAAGGCGATCGTTTGCCGTCGCGTTCCCGCGGCGCGGCCTGGGTGTGCGGCTACGATCATGAAAAATCAATGGTGATTACCGCTCACGGTTTTGCCATGCCGGTGAAACAGGCGTTTGCGCCGGTGCTGAAACTACGCAAATGGCTGAATCCGGTGTCGCTGGTGCCGGGCTGGCAGTGCGAGGGGAGTGCGTTGCTGTTCCGCCGGATGGCGCTGGTTGAACTGGCGGTGCTGGTGGTGATTATTGTTTCACGAGGAGCCTGAGAATGAGTGTTTTATATCCGTTAATTCAGGCGCTGGTGTTATTTGCCGTTGCGCCGCTGCTCTCCGGTATAACCCGCGTGGCGCGCGCCCGCTTGCATAACCGTCGCGGGCCGGGCGTGTTGCAGGAGTATCGCGACATTATCAAACTGCTGGGTCGCCAGAGCGTTGGCCCGGATGCCTCCGGCTGGGTGTTCCGCCTGACGCCGTATGTGATGGTGGGCGTCATGCTGACTATCGCCACTGCGCTGCCGGTGGTGACCGTCGGTTCTCCGCTGCCGCAACTGGGCGATTTGATCACCTTACTGTATCTCTTCGCCATCGCGCGTTTCTTCTTTGCCATTTCTGGTCTGGATACCGGTAGCCCGTTTACCGCTATCGGCGCGAGCCGTGAAGCGATGCTTGGCGTGTTGGTTGAACCGATGCTGCTGCTTGGTCTGTGGGTCGCCGCACAGGTTGCCGGTTCCACCAACATCAGCAACATCACCGACACCGTTTATCACTGGCCACTGAGCCAGAGCATCCCGCTGGTGCTGGCGCTTTGTGCCTGTGCGTTCGCCACTTTTATCGAAATGGGCAAACTGCCGTTCGACCTGGCGGAAGCCGAGCAGGAGTTGCAGGAAGGTCCGCTCTCTGAGTACAGCGGCAGCGGTTTTGGCGTCATGAAATGGGGCATCAGCCTGAAACAGCTGGTGGTGTTGCAGATGTTCGTCGGGGTGTTTATTCCGTGGGGACAAATGGAAACCTTCACCGTCGGTGGGCTGCTGCTGGCACTGGTGATTGCCATCGTCAAACTGGTGGTCGGCGTACTGGTTATCGCGCTGTTCGAAAACAGCATGGCCCGTCTGCGTCTTGATATTACTCCGCGCATTACCTGGGCTGGGTTTGGCTTTGCATTTTTAGCGTTCGTCTCCTTGCTGGCGGCGTGATTAAAGAGAGTTTGAGCATGTCTGAAGAAAAATTAGGTCAACATTATCTCGCCGCGCTGAATGAGGCATTTCCGGGCGTCGTGCTGGACCACGCCTGGCAGACCAAAGATCAGCTAACCGTCACCGTGAAGGTGAACTACCTGCCGGAAGTGGTGGAGTTTCTCTACTACAAACAAGGGGGCTGGCTGTCGGTGCTGTTTGGTAACGACGAACGCAAACTGAATGGTCATTACGCCGTTTACTACGTGCTGTCGATGGAGAAGGGCACCAAATGCTGGATAACCGTGCGCGTCGAAGTTGACGCCAACAAACCGGAATATCCGTCCGTGACACCGCGCGTTCCGGCGGCGGTGTGGGGCGAGCGCGAAGTGCGCGATATGTACGGTTTGATTCCGGTAGGGCTTCCGGATGAACGTCGTCTGGTGCTGCCGGATGACTGGCCGGATGAACTTTATCCGCTGCGTAAAGACAGCATGGATTATCGTCAGCGTCCGGCACCGACTACCGATGCTGAAACCTACGAGTTCATCAACGAACTGGGCGACAAGAAAAACAATGTCGTGCCGATTGGTCCGCTGCACGTCACTTCTGACGAACCGGGTCACTTCCGTCTGTTCGTCGATGGCGAAAACATTATCGACGCCGACTACCGCCTGTTCTATGTCCATCGCGGCATGGAAAAACTGGCGGAAACCCGCATGGGTTACAACGAAGTGACCTTCCTCTCTGACCGTGTGTGCGGGATCTGCGGCTTTGCTCACAGCACCGCCTACACCACGTCGGTGGAAAACGCGATGGGTATTCAGGTGCCAGAACGTGCGCAGATGATCCGCGCCATTCTGCTGGAGGTGGAACGCCTGCACTCGCATCTGCTCAACCTCGGCCTGGCCTGTCACTTTACCGGCTTCGACTCCGGCTTTATGCAGTTCTTCCGCGTGCGTGAAACCTCCATGAAAATGGCAGAGATCCTTACCGGTGCACGTAAAACCTACGGCCTGAACCTGATCGGCGGGATTCGTCGCGATCTGCTGAAAGACGACATGATCCAGACCCGCCAGCTGGCACAACAGATGCGTCGTGAAGTGCAGGAGCTGGTGGATGTGCTGCTGAGCACACCGAACATGGAACAACGCACCGTCGGCATTGGTCGTCTGGACCCGGAAATCGCTCGCGACTTCAGTAACGTTGGCCCGATGGTCCGTGCCAGCGGTCATGCCCGTGATACCCGTGCCGATCACCCGTTTGTTGGTTATGGCCTGCTGCCAATGGAAGTCCACAGCGAGCAGGGCTGCGACGTTATTTCCCGTCTGAAAGTGCGTATCAACGAAGTCTATACCGCGCTGAATATGATCGATTACGGTCTGGATAACCTGCCGGGCGGCCCGCTGATGGTGGAAGGCTTTACCTACATTCCGCACCGTTTCGCGCTGGGCTTTGCCGAAGCGCCGCGCGGCGACGATATCCACTGGAGCATGACCGGCGACAACCAGAAGCTGTACCGCTGGCGCTGCCGTGCGGCGACCTACGCAAACTGGCCGACCCTGCGCTACATGCTGCGCGGCAACACCGTTTCCGATGCGCCGTTGATTATCGGTAGCCTGGACCCTTGCTACTCCTGTACCGACCGCATGACCGTGGTCGATGTACGTAAGAAGAAGAGCAAAGTGGTGCCGTACAAAGAACTCGAGCGCTACAGCATTGAGCGTAAAAACTCGCCGCTGAAATAAGGAATCGCCATGTTTACCTTTATCAAAAAAGTCATCAAAACCGGCACGGCGACCTCGTCTTATCCGCTGGAGCCGATTGCGGTTGATAAAAACTTCCGTGGTAAGCCAGAGCAGAACCCGCAGCAGTGCATCGGCTGCTCGGCCTGCGTCAATGCCTGCCCGTCAAACGCCTTAACGGTTGAAACTGACCTCGCCACAGGAGAGCTTGCCTGGGAGTTTAATCTCGGGCGCTGCATCTTCTGTGGACGCTGCGAAGAAGTTTGCCCGACGGCGGCGATCAAACTGTCGCAAGAGTACGAACTGGCGGTGTGGAAGAAAGAAGACTTCCTGCAACAGTCCCGCTTCGCGCTGTGCAACTGTCGCGTCTGCAATCGTCCTTTCGCCGTCCAGAAAGAGATCGACTACGCCATTGCGCTGCTTAAGCACAACGGCGACAGCCGCGCGGAAAACCACCGCGAAAGCTTTGAGACTTGCCCGGAATGTAAGCGCCAGAAATGCCTGGTGCCGTCCGACCGTATTGAACTGACTCGCCATATGAAAGAGGCCATCTGATGAGCAATTTATTAGGCCCCCGTGACGCTAACGGCATTCCGGTCCCGATGACGGTGGATGAATCCATCGCCAGCATGAAGGCGTCGTTACTGAAAAAAATCAAACGTTCTGCCTACGTTTACCGCGTGGACTGCGGCGGCTGCAACGGCTGTGAAATCGAAATTTTCGCCACGCTTTCGCCGCTGTTCGATGCAGAACGCTTCGGCATTAAAGTCGTCCCGTCACCGCGTCATGCGGATATTTTACTGTTTACCGGCGCGGTCACCCGTGCAATGCGATCCCCTGCGCTGCGTGCGTGGCAGTCCGCGCCGGACCCGAAAATCTGTATCTCCTACGGTGCCTGCGGTAACAGCGGCGGGATCTTCCACGATCTCTACTGCGTGTGGGGCGGTACGGATAAAATCGTCCCGGTAGATGTCTACATCCCTGGCTGCCCGCCAACGCCAGCCGCTACGCTATACGGCTTTGCAATGGCGCTCGGCCTGCTGGAGCAGAAAATTCACGCCCGTGGCCCGGGTGAGCAGGATGAACAACCGGCGGAAATCCTTCATGGCGATATGGTGCAGCCGCTGCGTGTGAAAGTGGATCGCGAAGCACGCCGCCTGGCGGGTTATCGTTACGGTCGCCAGATTGCCGATGATTTCCTGACGCAATTAGGGCAGGGCGAAGAACAGGTTGCACGCTGGCTGGAAGCGGAAAACGATCCGCGTCTGAACGAGATTGTCAGCCATCTGAATCATGTTGTTGAAGAGGCGCGTATCCGATGAGTGAAAAGGTGGTGTTCAGTCAACTGAGCCGTAAATTTATTGATGAGAACGATGCCACGCCCGCCGAGGCGCAGCAGGTGGTCTATTACAGCCTGGCGATTGGTCACCACC
Organism: Escherichia sp. WS568; assembly: GCF_046486085.1. NCBI lineage: Bacteria > Pseudomonadati > Pseudomonadota > Gammaproteobacteria > Enterobacterales > Enterobacteriaceae > Escherichia > Escherichia sp. WS568. The sequence continues at coordinate 93,343 of NZ_JBJQMC010000011.1, read as the reverse complement.
TTGGGGTTATCGATTGCCTGGAAGCGGCGCTCACCTGCCCGTGGGATGACTATCTGGCATGGATTGCCACTCTGGAGGCGGGCAGCGAAGCCCGCCGTAAAATGGAAGGCGTGCCGAAGTACGGTGAGATCGTCATCGACATTAACCATGTGCCGATGCTGGCTAACGCATTCGATAAAGCCCGGGCAGCGCAAACTTCGCAGCAGAAAGAATGGAGTACCATGCTGTTAAGTATGCTGCATGATATTTATCAGGAAAATGCCATCTATTTGATGGTGAGGAGATTGCGTGACTGACGTTTTACTCTGTGTTGGCAATAGCATGATGGGCGATGATGGCGCAGGCCCGCTGCTGGCGGAAAAGTGCGCCGCCGCGCCGAAAGGTAACTGGGTGGTGATTGACGGCGGTAGCGCACCGGAAAACGATATCGTCGCCATCCGTGAACTGCGCCCGACACGACTGCTGATTGTCGACGCCACGGATATGGGGCTAAACCCCGGCGAGATCCGCATCATCGACCCGGATGACATCGCCGAGATGTTTATGATGACTACCCATAACATGCCGCTGAACTACCTTATCGACCAGTTGAAAGAAGACATTGGCGAAGTGATTTTCCTCGGCATCCAGCCGGATATCGTCGGCTTTTACTACCCGATGACCCAGCCGATTAAAGATGCGGTGGAAACCGTTTATCAACGTCTGGAAGGCTGGGAAGGGAATGGCGGCTTCGCGCAGTTAGCGGTGGAAGAAGAGTAGTTTTTCAGTAAGGAATTCAGGGAATTGAACATCAGAACAGGGATGTGCGCTTTTTTATTGAGCTTAGTGCTGCCTGCACAGGCCACCAGCTTTACCGAATATCTGCCGATGAGTGACAGCGAATACGCGCAAAAGCGGGCGCTTAAACCTCTCCTGACCATGCCTTATGATGCCGAGCAAAACTGGCATTTTAGAAAAGTGGGCGTTGCTGGCGTGACGCTTGAGAAGATGCCAAATGAAGAGGATTACTGGCAATTAACTGCTAAAGACCGCACCGGTAAATCCTGGAAGGTGCCTGTGGGTTTGCTGGCAAATATGGCGGGCAAAGGGCAGTTCTATCGTGCCGATCTGGATCGTAACGGCATTCAGGATCTGGTTATCTGGTTACCAAGTGCTGGTAATGGTCTGGCTCCTTATGCACATTTAATCCTTATGACGTTCACGCGCGATGGTCGTCCCTGTGTCTTTGAACCTTGGGGATTCTACACCGCAAGCAAAACTGGCGTAGATGATTTGCTGGATTTGCAAGGCAATGGCCACACGCAATTGCTGGATATGCAGTTTGATTCCGGTTACTGGATAACCAGTCTGTATCAGGTAAAAGACGCCAAATGGCAGCGTGTTCACGGCTGGTTTGGCAAGTTAAGCTATCCCGCGCTCACGCGTTTTACTTATACCCCCAACCGTAAACTCGTCCTCAAACCCATCGCCGGGCGCGACCCGCAAACGGAAGATCTGGCACTGACGCAGCGTTGCTTGATAAAGGGGGATGTTCTTGATGGGGTGAACCAGCTCTGATGCCAAACGCCAGATTGCCCGATGCGCAACGCTTATCGGGCCTTGTAGGCCGGATAAGGCGTTCACGCCGCATCCGGCAATGTTACTTACTCTAAATCCTCACCATTACTGGCAATCACTTTTTTATACCACCAGAACGATTTCTTACGCGTGCGCGCCAGCGTGCCGTTGCCTGCATCGTCACGGTCTACATAGACAAAACCGTAGCGTTTGCTCATTTCACCCGTTGAGGCGGAAACCAAATCAATACAGCCCCAGGTGGTGTAGCCCATCAGCGGAATGCCATCTGCAATCGCTTCGCCCATTGCGCGGATATGTTCGCGTAAATAGCTGATGCGATAGTCATCGTTAATCTCACCGTTGGCAGCAAATTCATCTTTTGCGCCGAGGCCGTTTTCCACCAGAAACAGCGGCTTCTGATAGCGGTCGTACATCATGTTCATGGTGATACGCAGACCGAGTGGATCAATACCCCAGCCCCAGTCGCTTACCTGTAGATACGGGTTACGCAGCGATTTCACTACATTCGCCGCACTGCTGTTGTTGGCGTTCATCTCCGCCGAGGCGCAGCGCGAGGCGTAATAGCTGAATGAGACAAAATCGACGGTGTTTTTCAGGATTTCATCATCGCCCGGTGCTTTGTTGATGGTTACCCCTTTTTCGCGGAATACGCGGGCAGAGTAAGCCGGATACGCGCCCCGCGCCTGCACATCGATAAAAAACAGGTTTTCCCGGTCTTTCTCCAACGCCGCCCAGACATCCTCCGGCTTGCAACTGTAAGGGTAGAAGTTGCCGCCCGCCAGCATACAGCCCACCTGATTTTGCGGGTTAACCTCATGGGCGATTTTGGTAGCTAGCGCACTGGCAACCAGCTGGTGATGCGCGGCCTGATATTTCACCTGATCCTGATTTTCCCCTTCTTCAAACACCAGACCCGCGCCGGAGAACGGGCTATGCAACATAATGTTGATTTCATTGAAGGTAAGCCAGTATTTCACCAGACCATCAAATGCTTCAAAGCAGGTCCGGGCGTAGCGGCTGAAAAACTCCACCAGCTTGCGGTTACGCCAGGAGCCATATTCGGTGACCAGATGCATCGGCACATCGAAGTGGCACAACGTGACCAGCGGTTCGATACCGTACTTTTTACACTCTTCAAATACCGCGCGATAAAAAGCAATGCCCTGCTGGTTGGGCGTCAGTTCATCGCCCTGCGGGAAGAGGCGGCTCCAGGCAATTGAGGTACGGAACACTTTGAATCCCATCTCTGCCATCAGGGCGATATCTTCTTTATAACGATGATAAAAATCCGTCGCCTCATGGCTGGGATAAAACTCGTCATCGCGCAACTGAAAACGTTTTTCCAGCCCCAGTTTCACCGCCATTCGATGCTCGCCGTGTGGGATCATATCGACGGTGGTCAGCCCTTTGCCACCTTCACGGAACGCACCTTCAGACTGGTTGGCGGCAAGCGCGCCGCCCCATAAAAAACCTTCTGGAAATACTGACATTTTCATCCTCAATTAAGACTTACTTCTTTGGCGACGGTCGGTTGTACACTCTGATGCTTTCGCGCCTGGGCAGCCGCTTCCTCAACAGGAATATCCTCAAAGCCGAGCAACAGTGTGAGGATAAACGACAGCACCACCGCCAGCGCCATGACCGCGAACACCCAGACGATGCTCATTGGATTCGCCGGATCGAAGAACTGCACGCTGGTAAATAGCCCCGGCGCTGCCATTGAGTGGCTGGCAAGCCCCGCCATACCGGCAACCGCGCCGCAAATAAAACCACTGATAAGACTGGCGATAAGCGGACGTTTCAGGCGGATCGCCACGCCATATAACGCCGGTTCGGAAATCCCCGCCATAATGGCTGATGCCGCCGCAGCCAGCGCCGTCTGGCGCAGTTCCGGGTTTTTCGTTTTCCACGCCACCGCCAGTGATGAACCGCCCAGCGACAGGTTAGCGCCGATCTCTGATGGCATGACCATTCCTTCTTTGCCGGTTTCGGCAATGGTCTGAATGATGGTTGGCGTAAAGACGCGGTGCATCCCGGTCATTACCAGCAGAGGCCACAGCGCGCCCATAATGGCGACTGAAAGCCAGCCCAGATAACCATGAATGGTGTAAACCAGCGCCGAAATGGCGCTACCGATCCAGATACCAATCGGGCCAATCAGCAGGATTGCCAGCGGTGCGGCAATCAACACAATCAGCATTGGCTTGAGGAAGTTTTTCGTCACCGCCGGTGTAATGCTGTCCACCCAGCGTTCGATATATGACAGGCACCAGGTCATCACCAGCGCCGGGATCACCGTGTAGGTGTATTTCACCGCGGTGACCGGAATCAGGGCAAATTCGACATGTTCACCCTGGGCCGCTTTCGCCATCAGTTCAATAAAACTCGGATGTACCAGCACACCCGCGATGGCAATCGCCAGCGACATATTGGTTTTAAATTTGATGGCGGCAGATGCCGCGACCATTAGCGGCAGGAAGAAGAAAGCACCGTCACCAATCACATTCAGAATGGTTAAGGTCGGCGATCCTTTTGTCAGCACGCCGCTCATTTCGAGGATCATCGCCAGCAGTTTGACCATCGATCCGCCGATAATCGCCGGGATCAGCGGTGACATGGTGCCGATCAGCGCATCGAGGATCCCCGCACCAATGCGACGTAGCGTAAGTTTGGGTTTACCCTCGGGCTGTGCGGGCTGCATATCTCCCGGCAGCAGGCTGACGACTTCCTGAAAGGCTTGTGAAACGGTATTGCCGATAATCACCTGACACTGGTTGTCACTACGTACCACGCCGAGCACGCCGGAGATGGTTTTCAACGTCGGACTGTCGATAAGCTGGTCATCTTTGATAACGAAGCGCAAACGCGTCATACAGTGCGTGACTGCCGAGATGTTATCAACGCCGCCCAGTGCCGCTATCACCGAGCGTGCCAGCGCCGCATAATTTTTGGCCATCGGATTTTATCCTGTTATCAGTAGGGTAGATGTAGTTGTTATCAGTCGACGTGACGGAAAAATGCCGATGCTGAAACGGAATTAGGAAACCGGTTTCACAAAATCATGAATAGTTGTCACTAAATAAGCAAGAGAGTTAATTGTTCATTTTTTATATTTGTGAAACCGGTCACCTGAATATTTTTCCCGCCGATTGCGCAAGGACAATCGGCAAACGGTGCAGTACACTGCGTTGATTGCGTGTAAAGGGATGAAAATGATGACGACGATGCTGGAAGTGGCGAAGCGCGCCGGGGTTTCAAAAGCGACCGTTTCCCGCGTGCTTTCAGGTAATGGCTACGTCAGCCAGGAGACTAAAGATCGCGTGTTTCAGGCGGTAGAAGAGAGCGGTTACCGCCCAAATTTGCTGGCCCGCAATCTGTCGGCGAAAAGTACCCAGACGCTGGGGCTGGTAGTGACTAACACGCTTTACCACGGCATTTATTTTAGTGAACTACTGTTTCATGCCGCGCGAATGGCGGAAGAGAAAGGGCGGCAGTTGCTATTGGCAGATGGTAAACACAGCGCCGAAGAAGAGCGCCAGGCGATTCAGTATCTGCTGGATCTGCGCTGCGACGCGATCATGATTTATCCGCGCTTTTTAAGCGTGGATGAAATTGATGACATCATTGACGCGCACAGTCAGCCGATAATGGTGCTTAATCGCCGCCTGCGCAAAAATAGCAGCCATAGCGTCTGGTGCGATCATAAACAGACCAGCTTTAACGCCGTGGCAGAGTTGATAAACGCCGGGCATCAGGAGATTGCTTTCCTTACCGGCTCGATGGATTCCCCCACCAGCATTGAACGTCTTGCCGGGTATAAAGACGCGCTGTCGCAGCATGGTATTGCGCTCAATGAAAAACTTATCGCTAACGGTAAATGGACGCCTGCCAGCGGGGCCGAAGGGGTAGAAACGTTGCTCGAACGTGGGGCTAAATTTAGCGTGTTAGTTGCCAGTAACGACGATATGGCGATAGGTGCGATGAAAGCGTTGCACGAGCGCGGCGTAGCGGTGCCAGAGCAGGTGTCAGTTATCGGATTCGATGATATCGCTATTGCCCCCTACACCGTTCCGGCGCTCTCCAGCGTAAAAATTCCGGTAACTGAGATGATTCAGGAAATTATTGGACGGCTGATTTTTATGCTCGATGGTGGGGATTTCTCACCGCCGAAAACCTTCAGCGGAAAACTGATCCGCCGCGGCTCCCTCATTGCTCTTTCGCAATAAACATTGTCATCACATGTCATCGTCACTAGTGTCGATGACATCGTTTTTCCTGCATTACAGAATTTAATTTCTTTAAATAACAGTAAATTAAAAACTGGCATGATTTGTGAATGTATCGGCGCATTAACTGTCATTGCTGGAGAATTTGATGAACCGTTTCATCATTGCTGACGCGAGTAAATGTATTGGTTGCCGTACCTGTGAAGTGGCGTGCGTGGTTTCTCATCAGGAGAATCAGGACTGTGCATCGCTGACCCCGGAAACTTTTTTACCGCGAATCCATGTCATTAAAGGTGTGAACATTTCTACGGCAACAGTCTGCCGTCAGTGTGAAGATGCACCGTGTGCTAACGTCTGCCCGAATGGTGCTATCAGCCGTGATAAAGGGTTTGTTCATGTGATGCAGGAACGTTGCATTGGTTGCAAAACCTGCGTTGTGGCTTGCCCGTATGGCGCGATGGAAGTGGTGGTACGTCCGGTGATTCGCAACAGCGGCGCGGGGCTGAATGTACGGGCTGACAAAGCCGAAGCCAATAAATGCGACCTCTGTAACCATCGTGAAGACGGCCCGGCGTGTATGGCGGCTTGCCCGACCCATGCGCTGATTTGTGTCGATCGTAATAAACTTGAACAACTGAGCGCAGAAAAACGTCGCCGTACGGCGCTGATGTTCTAAAAATCTTACAGAACTGTTCTGGCATCAAAGGAATTCCCGGAAATATTCGTAGAATACGAAGCGGGCAGTATCGCCGACCTGTGACTGCCGGATGCGACGCTGTCGTGTCCGGCAGGGCGGGTTACGAAATTCATGATGGCGGGAATAACTCAATGGCAAAAAACATATCTTGCGGTGTCCAACTGCGTATTCGTGGCAAAGTGCAGGGCGTCGGTTTTCGTCCGTTTGTCTGGCAACTGGCACAGCAATTAAATCTTCACGGCGATGTCTGTAATGACGGCGATGGCGTAGAAGTCCGGCTGCTGGAAGCCCCGGAAACGTTTCTTGTTCAATTGCATCAGCACTGCCCGCCGCTGGCGCGTATTGATAGCGTCGAGCGTGAGCCGTTTATCTGGTCACAACTGCCCACTGAGTTCACTATCCGCCAGAGCACAGGCGGCACCATGAATACGCAAATTGTCCCGGATGCCGCCACTTGCCCTGCTTGCCTTGCCGAAATGAATACCCCGGGCGAGCGGCGTTATCGTTATCCGTTTATCAACTGTACCCACTGCGGCCCGCGTTTCACCATTATTCGCGCGATGCCTTACGACCGCCCGTTTACCGTGATGGCGGCGTTTCCGCTGTGTCCGGCTTGTGACAAAGAGTACCGCGACCCGCTCGATCGTCGCTTCCACGCCCAGCCGGTGGCCTGCCCGGAGTGTGGCCCACATCTTGAATGGGTAAGTCATGGTGAACATGCAGAACAAGAGGCGGCATTACAGGCGGCTATCGCACAGTTAAAAATGGGCAACATTGTCGCCATCAAAGGGATTGGCGGATTTCATCTCGCCTGCGATGCGCGTAACAGTAACGCGGTGGCGACACTACGGGCACGTAAACATCGCCCGGCGAAACCGCTGGCGGTCATGTTGCCAGTGGCTGACGGTTTACCAGACGCTGCGCGCCAGTTGCTTTCCACGCCCGCCGCGCCGATTGTGCTGGTGGATAAAAAATACATACCTGAGCTTTGTGATGATATCGCCCCTGGCCTTAACGAAGTTGGGGTGATGTTGCCTGCGAACCCGCTCCAGCATTTGCTGTTACAGGAACTGCAATGCCCGCTGGTGATGACCTCCGGCAACCTGAGCGGTAAACCACCAGCTATCAGCAACGAACAGGCGCTGGCGGATTTGCAGGGCATTGCCGACGGATTCTTGATACATAACCGCGACATCGTGCAGCGGATGGATGATTCGGTGGTGCGCGAAAGCGGCGAAATGCTGCGCCGTTCGCGGGGGTATGTGCCGGATGCGCTGGCTTTGCCTCCGGGCTTTAAAAATGTTCCGCCTGTGCTGTGTCTCGGCGCGGATCTGAAAAATACCTTCTGCCTGGTGCGCGGTGAACAAGCGGTGTTGAGTCAGCATCTGGGCGATTTAAGTGACGATGGCATCCAGATGCAGTGGCGCGAAGCGTTACGCCTGATGCAAAACATCTACGATTTTACCCCGCAATACGTTGTGCATGACGCACATCCGGGCTATGTCTCCAGCCAGTGGGCGCGCGAAATGAATCTGCCGACGCAAACGGTGCTGCATCATCATGCCCACGCGGCGGCGTGTCTGGCAGAACATCACTGGCCACTGGAGGGCGGTGATGTCATTGCTTTGACGCTCGACGGTATCGGTATGGGGGAGAACGGCGCTTTGTGGGGCGGCGAGTGTCTGCGGGTGAACTATCGCGAATGCCAGCACCTGGGCGGCTTGCCAGCGGTGGCGCTTGCTGGGGGCGATTTGGCTGCAAAGCAGCCGTGGCGTAACCTGCTGGCGCAGTGCCTGCGCTTTGTGCCGGAGTGGCAGAATTACCCTGAAACGGCAAGTGTGCAACAGCAAAACTGGAGCGTGCTGGCGCGGGCCATTGAGCGTGGAATTAACGCGCCGCTGGCGTCATCGTGTGGGCGTTTGTTTGATGCTGTGGCGGCGGCACTGGGCTGTGCGCCAGCCACGTTAAGTTATGAAGGTGAAGCGGCTTGTGCTCTGGAGGCGCTCGCAGCTTCATGCGACGGAGTGACGCATCCGGTGACGATGCCGCTGGTGGACAATCAACTGGATCTCGCCACTTTCTGGCAGCAGTGGCTGAACTGGCAGGCACCGGTTAATCAACGCGCGTGGGCGTTTCATGATGCGCTGGCGCAGGGTTTTGCCGCGTTGATGCGTGAGCAGGCCACGATGCGCGGTATCACTACGCTGGTATTTAGCGGTGGGGTTATTCATAACCGATTGCTGCGTACACGCCTGGCGCATTATCTCGCTGATTTCACATTACTCTTTCCGCAGAGTTTACCGGCGGGTGATGGCGGCTTGTCTCTGGGGCAGGGGGTTATTGCTGCGGCGCGCATCCTGCATGCTGCATAGTGGCGGATGTGGCGTAACTAAGCGTTAAAAGTAGCGCGGACAGTCCCCTCGCCCTTTGGGCGAGGGAGAAAACCATGCCTACATCGGCAACGTTTTCAACAATCCAAACGCCTCTTTCATCCGATCCTCACTGACCACAAAGGCGCGAAGCTGGTCAGCATCGTCAACACCGCGCGCAACCATTCCCTGGCGTTCGGTATTAATTTGCCAGCGTAAATCCTGACGCTGGGTTTCGCCTGCCAGATGCAGCGGTAATTCTGGCGTTTTGATTTTCACCAGCATCGCCGGGAGTTTCAGCGGCGTGTTATTGCCGAGAAGATTTTTTGCCAGCACCATTGCGCTAAGTTGAATCGGCTGGAGGAACGGCAATACCTGACCGTTAATTTCCGCGCAATCGCCCAGCGCATAAATATCGGCATTACTGGTTTGCAGATAACTATCGACGCAAACGCCACGATTAATCGTCAGCCCGGCGCGTCGTGCCAGGGCGGTTTCCGGGCGCAGTCCGGTGGCGGCAATTACCGCATCCACTTCAATGCAGCGCTGGCATTCCAGCGTTGCCAGAATGCCAGAATCCGTTTTTTCCAGTCCCTGCAACTGAGATTTTAACAGCAGATGAACGCCCATCTCCGTCAACCGATGCTGCAAGCGGCTGCTTACTTCCGGTGGCATTAACGACGCCAGAATACTGGCAGCGTTGTCGATCAGCGTGACCGCTTTGCCTGCCCGACAAAAATCCATCGCCAGCTCGCTACCAATCAAGCCACCGCCAACAATCAACACGCGTCGGGCATCCCGCAGTTGCGTTTCACAGGCGCGATACTCTTGCTGACTATTTAACGTCAGCATTAACTCACGCCCGGGCACTGGCGGGACAAAGGCGCTGGCACCGGTTGCCAGCACTAACTTGTCGTATTGCCACTGATTATTCTGACTTTTCACCACATGGGCTTCGGCATCGATATCCGTTACCCAGGTGTGCGGAAACAGGCGCAGATTAAACTGCTCGGCAAATTCACCTGCCGTCTGGCGGGTAAGGTCGTCGGCACGTTGCCCCTGACTGATAACATGGCTGAGGTCAGGTTTGTTGTACTCATCCATGCTGTCGGCGGCAATCAGAGTTAATGGAATACTGGCGTCCTGTTTGCGAATATTTTTCACCAGTTGGCGGGCGGCGAAGCCCGAACCAATGATCACAATGCTGTTGCTCATTTTGCCTCCGATGCCAGTTCGTCAAAGACGTCTTTGCCGAGAGAGCATTCCGGGCACAGGAAGTTATCCGGGACTTCACTCCACGGCGTTCCTGGCGCAACGTCCTGCATTGGCTCACCTTTTGCCGGATCGTAAATCCACTGGCAGACGCTGCATTGCATCCGTGGGCCGAGGTCAGCCGTCGTGGTGGCAGAGGTTTCTTCTTTAACTACCGTATTCACCGTGCTCTGCGGCAGCGGCGCGAGCGCCCACTGACGGGCGATTTCGCGACCGTGTTCACGACATAACTCCAGAGCGTCCTGGTCTGGTCGCCATTTGGCTTTCAGGCTAAGCGACATTTCGAAACCCGCATCCTGCAGGCGCGTGGAAAGACGATCCACCGCACCGCCGCTCCAGCCGTGAGAGCCGAAAGCGCTGGCGCGTTTGTTACGGAAGCGTAATCCGGTCATCTCCTCCACCAGCCCGGCGATTTTCGGCATCATCACATTATTCATCGTAGAGGTGCCGACCAGCATGCCTTTTGAGCGGAAGACATTGGTCAGGATTTCGTTTTTATCGCTTCGGGCGACGTTGAAAATTTTCACCGCCACGCGTGGGTCGGTTTCCGCAATCCCCTGGGCGATAGCGTCAGCCATCATGCGGGTGTTATTCGACATGGTGTCGTAGAAAATGGTGATTCTGTCTTCCTGATAATCCGCCGCCCATTTCAGGTACAGCTCGACAATTTGCGTCGGGTTATCGCGCCATACCACGCCGTGAGAGGTCGCTATCATATCGACTGGCAAGTTAAAGCCCAGGATCTCGGTAATTTTCGGCGTTACCAGGCGGCTGAACGGCGTCAGGATATTGGCGTAGTAACGCTGGCACTGCTCGAAAAGCTCCGTCTGATCCACTTCATCGTTGAACAGATGCTCGTCGCAGTAGTGCTGACCGAAAGCATCGTTACTGAACAGCACCGCGTCGCCTGTCAGGTAAGTCATCATGCTGTCCGGCCAGTGCAGCATTGGCGTTTCGACAAAAATGAGCTGTTTGCCGTTGCCGATATCCAGCGTGTCGCCAGTTTTCACCACATTAAAATTCCACTCCGGATGATGGTGATGACCATTTATCGAGTCGATAGCGTTGGCAGTACAGTAGATCGGCGTATCGGGAATTTGTGCCATCAGTTCGGTCAGCGCCCCGGCGTGGTCCTCTTCAGCATGGTTAATTACGATGTAATCGATATCTGCCAGATCGATTTCATTACGCAGGTTCTGCACAAATTCGCGGCTGAATTTATGGTCGACGGTGTCGATCAGCACGTTTTTTTCTTCACGGATGAGGTAGCTGTTGTAGCTGCTGCCGCGCAGCGTTTTATATTCTGTACCGTGAAAATCACGCACTTCCCAGTCACGTTGACCAACCCAATGAATGTTATTTTTCACCACAATAGACATAGCAACCTCAATTTATTCAGCGTGTTCTAAAAAGATGTCTTGCTAATTGCAGATTGCGTGCCAGTTTTTTATCTGATTGATTTTTATGTATAAATTAATTCATGCTCATTAATGAGTAGTCAAAATGACTATTAATCAAATGGTCGATATGACAATATCTATAGTCAAATTGACAGTGAGGCAAAGATGAGTTTTTCCGTTGATGTGCTGGCGAATATCGCCATCGAATTGCAGCGTGGGATTGGTCATCAGGATCGTTTTCAGCGCCTGATCACCACGCTGCGTCAGGTGCTGGAGTGTGATGCCTCTGCGTTGCTACGTTATGACTCGCGGCAGTTTATTCCGCTTGCCATCGACGGGCTGGCGAAGGATGTACTCGGTAGACGCTTTGCGCTGGAAGGGCATCCACGGCTGGAAGCGATTGCCCGCGCCGGGGACGTGGTGCGCTTTCCCGCAGACAGCGAATTGCCCGATCCCTATGACGGTTTGATTCCCGGGCAGGAGAGTCTGAAGGTTCACGCCTGCGTTGGTCTGCCATTGTTTGCCGGGCAAAACCTGATCGGCGCATTGACGCTCGACGGGATGCAGCCCGATCAGTTCGATGTTTTCAGCGACGAAGAGTTACGCCTGATTGCCGCGCTGGCGGCGGGAGCGTTAAGCAATGCGTTGCTGATTGAGCAACTGGAAAGCCAGAATATGCTGCCGGGCGATGCCGCGCCGTTTGAAGCGGTGAAACAGACGCAGATGATCGGTCTGTCGCCAGGCATGACGCAATTGAAAAAAGAGATTGAGATTGTGGCGGCGTCCGATCTCAACGTCTTAATCAGCGGTGAGACGGGAACCGGTAAGGAGCTGGTGGCGAAAGCGATTCATGAAGCCTCGCCAAGGGCGGTGAATCCGCTGGTCTATCTCAACTGTGCCGCACTGCCGGAAAGTGTGGCGGAAAGTGAGTTGTTCGGGCACGTGAAAGGGGCGTTTACTGGCGCTATCAGTAACCGCAGCGGGAAGTTTGAAATGGCGGATAACGGCACGCTGTTTCTGGATGAGATCGGCGAGTTGTCGTTGGCATTGCAGGCCAAGCTGCTGCGGGTGTTGCAGTATGGCGATATTCAGCGCGTTGGCGATGACCGCAGTTTGCGGGTCGATGTGCGCGTGCTGGCGGCGACTAACCGTGACTTACGCGAAGAGGTACTGGCAGGGCGATTTCGCGCTGACTTGTTCCACCGCCTGAGCGTGTTTCCACTTTCAGTGCCGCCGCTGCGTGAGCGGGGCGATGATGTCATTCTGCTGGCGGGGTATTTCTGCGAACAGTGCCGCCTGCGGTTGGGGCTCTCCCGCGTGGTATTAAGTGCCAGAGCGCGAAATTTACTGCAACACTACAATTTTCCGGGGAACGTTCGTGAACTGGAACATGCTATTCATCGGGCGGTAGTGCTGGCGAGAGCCACTCGCAGCGGCGATGAAGTGATTCTTGAAGCGCAACATTTTGCTTTTCCTGAGGTGACGTTGCCGCCGCCAGAAGCGGCGGCGGTGCCTATCGTTAAGCAAAACCTGCGTGAAGCGACAGAAGCGTTCCAGCGTGAAACCATTCGTCAGGCACTGGCACAAAATCATCACAACTGGGCTGCCAGCGCACGGATGCTGGAAACCGACGTCGCCAACTTGCATCGGTTGGCGAAACGTCTGGGGCTGAAGGATTAAATAATCCCGGCCTGATAGAAATCCTGCAGGTTAATTGCGCCGGTGAGTTTGCCGTTTTCATCCACTACCGGTGCGGCGGTGATTTTGCGTTTCATCAGGATTTCTTTGGCGTCGATGGCACGGCTTTGCGATTGCAACGTGGTGCCGCCGACCGTCATCGCTTCATTGACTGGCGTGGTGAGTGCGCCGCCGCCAACCAGCCAGCGACGTAAATCACCGTCGGTAAAGACGCCTTGTACCTGTTGCTGAGCGTCACATACCGCCACCAGCCCCAGACCGGTGCGGCTGAGTTCCAGCATCGCATCCATCACGCTGGCGGTTAACGCTACCTGCGGAATAGCGTCATCACGGCGCATCAGATGATGCACTTTATTCAGCAAGCGAGCGCCCAGTGCCCCGGCTGGGTGGGAGCGGGCAAAATCTTCTTCATTAAAACCACGCGCCTGCATGACTGCCATCGCCAACGCGTCGCCCATCATCAGGGTATTCACGGTGCTGGAGGTCGGCGCAAGATGCATCGGGCAGGCTTCGCGTTCTACGGAGATATCCAGCACCGCTTTCGCCGCCAGGCCCAGCGGTGACGTCGGTTTGCCGGTCATCGCCAGCAGCGCGATAGATTTATCTTCCAGACGCGGAATAATCAGATCCAGTTCCTTCGCGCCACCGGAGTAAGAGATAAACAGCATCACATCGCGGCTTTCGATCATCCCCAGGTCGCCGTGCAATGCCTCTGCCGGATGGACAAAAAAGGCAGGAGTGCCGGTGCTGGCAAGCGTTGCGGCGATTTTCTTACCAATGTGGCCCGATTTGCCAATTCCCGAAACCACCACTTTGCCTTCGCAGTGCAGGATGATATTGGCGGCGCGAACAAAATCATCGCCCAGACGTTCCGGTAAACGGCTTGCTTCCTGTAACTCCAGCATTAACGTCTGACGTCCCGCGTTCAGTAGTGCTTCACTCATTGCTCTCTCCGGTTATGATCACATCGATCCCTTTCTTTTCCAGCGCCTGACGAAACGCCGGATCGATACCTACGTCGGTAATTAGCTTATCGACGCTTTCAAGACTACAAACCACGTTGGGGCTTTTACGACCAAACTTCGATGAGTCAGCCATCAAAATCACTTCGCGCGCGGCATTACACATCGCCTTACTGACGGTATAGACCTCGTTGAAGGTGGTTACGCCCGCATTGAGATCGATGCCGTCGGTGCCCATAAACAATTTATCGAAGGTGAAATGCTCGAAGGCATTCTCTGCCAGTTGCCCGTGAAATGAGGCCGATTTTTTACGAAATGTTCCGCCTGGCATCAGGATAGTTTGTTCGTTATCCAGTTCGGATAGCGCATTGACGATATGCAGGCTGTTGGTCATCACTGTGATGTTATTAAAGCGCGAGAGCAGGGGAACCATCTGCAAAACGGTACTGCCAGCATCAAGAATGATCGAATCGCCATCATGGATAAAACTAACGGCAGCTTCTGCAATCAGCTCTTTCTTGTGGGTGTTGATGAGTGTTTTATGATCGATAGGCGGATCGGATTCCTCTTTATTCAACACCACTCCGCCATAAGTACGAATGACGGTTCCGGCATGTTCCAGAATGACCAGATCTTTGCGAATGGTTGTTCCTGTGGTGTCAAAGTATTGCGCCAATTCTTCAACCGAGCATTTACCCTGCTTTTGCAGATACTCCAGAATGGCGGCCTGACGCTGACGAGGTTTCATGGGCGTGATTACCTGATTTAGGTTTCAAAATGATAACTTCGCAAGCAAGTAACATTCACAACGAAATTATCCACGTTTCAGTTTAAGCGCCAATGATAGAGCATTCTGTGATAGTGGATCATGGGGAAAGATCACATCGGGCTGTAAATCACCCGCATGCATACCGGTAATTGCGGGAATTTTTTGCGGTCGGGCGAAGACGGTCAGTCCTTTCATAAACAAGGTGTCGACGATGCGCTGCTGATCGTCCAGGGCGATGGCGACCACGACCCGCGGTTTAAAGCGCCCGCTGGAACGGCCCACGCCAACCCGCCCTTGCTGGCATAGTGTGTCGAAGGCACGGTTAAAACGAGAAATTTGCCAGCCGCCTAAAGCCAGTTGCGCACACCAGGCGATAACGGCGACGGTGATGAGTGCGGATACCATAACTTCTCCGTAATGTAGTGGCGGAAGTCCTGTAGGCCTGATAAGCGTAGCGCATCAGGCATTCTATTAGTCGCGCGGAGATCCTTAAAAGATCTCCGCTGTTGATCAGAACATCACCTGACCGCCGGTGACATTGATCGACTGACCAGTGCAGTACGACGCCTTAGGACTGGCGTAGAACAGCAGCATATTCAGCACATCCTGATAATCGCAGCCGCGTTTGAGCGGTACTTTATCGATGTAATACTGCTCGACTTGCTCCGGTTTGATACCCAGCTTGGTCGCGTATTGTGGCAACAGTGACTGGAACATAGGCGATTTCAGCAGGTTACCGAGCATCAGCGAATGCACCGTAATGCCGTACTCCGCCAGATCCAGCGCCAGTGATTGAGTCAGCCCGACGCCACCAAATTTCGCTGCGCTGTAGCCAGAGTTGTGTTTGCTGCCCACTTTGCCGGATTTCGAGTTGATCTGAATAATGCGACCCTGAATCCCGTCGCGGATCATCAAACGCGAAAATTCACGGGCACACAGGAAATAGCCCACCAGATTCACCTGTAGCGAGCGGTCAAAATCTCCAAGCTGGAAATCGCTGATAAAGGCTGCTTTTGCTATTCCGGCGCTGTAGACCAGTAAATCCACGCGACCAAAGATTTCATCTACCCCACGAGAAAGCGCCAGAACGCTTTGCTCGCTGGTGGCGTCAGCACCAAAACCGTACGCCATACCTTCACCATATTCGGCGTTAATTTCTTGTGCCACATTTGCGGCTTTGTCGCTCTGAATATCGACAACCGCGACGCGATACCCCTCGGCAGCCAGACCGTGGCACAGGAACGCGCCTAATGTTTGCCCACCACCGATGACAACGGCAACCTGATTCATTTTTTACTCCTTAACAGATTCAAACTTCAAAACCGATCCCGGCGCGATATCGTCGGGTACAGGGCCTGCCACATGGACAGTGCCCGGAAATTCCGCTTCGCTTAAACCATCGAAGCGCAGGGTGACATGACCCAGTTCGCGAAGGTTGTCTTCCGCCACGCTGCCAACGGCGGTCACCGGATAGCGATGCCGCCCGAGCGTAAATTGCAAACCGGGATGGAGTGCACCTTTCAACTCGCCGTGGCAATGAATGAAGCAATACTCTTCGAGATCCGCAGGCGCGCCTTCACGAAAGGTGATGAGCATCTGGTCGCTGAGGGCGTCAGTGGCGCTCGCGCCAATACGGGTGATGGTGGTCTGATAAATAACGGTCATGTTTCAGCCTCTATTGATAGATAAAACCGGAGACAAACCAGGCGATCAGTACAGTTGGCGCGCCGGTTAAAAAGCGGCTCACCAGAACAGAAGGGACACCGACGCGAACCGTGTCCTGACGAGCTTCCGCCAGCGACAAACCGACCGGGATGAAGTCGCAGGCCGCCTGCGCGTTGATGGCAAACAGTGCAGGTAAAGCCAGATGCGGCGGAATATTGCCGAGACCAATCTGCACACCAATCAATACGCCGATAACCTGCGCGATAACTGCGCCTGGGCCGAGGAAAGGTGAAAGCAGCGGGAAGGAGCAGATGAGCGCCAACATGACCAGACCCAGTGGATGGCTCGCCAGCGGAGCAAGACCGTGGGCAATCCAGTCACCAAGGCCAGAAGCCATAATGATGCCGATAAGCGCCGAGACGAACGCCATAAACGGCAGAATGGTTTTTAATACAGTGTCGATGGTGTCACGACCAGATTGAAACAACACGGCAACGGCAGAACCCATACCCATTCCCACCTTCGCCAGTAAACCATCGCTTTGTTCGGTGATTTTCTTGCTGGTGTCATAGTCACGGCCCACGGAAGAGGGTTGTGGTGTCGCATCACCCACTACAGTGATGTTTTCTTCTTTTACGCCAGAGACATAAATATCTTCCACAATGTACTGCGCCAGCGGGCCGGACTTGCCCGTCGAGTGGATATTAATGGTGGGAATACGCCGTTTCGGATAGATGCCACAGCGTAATGTGCCGCCACAGTCGATTACCGCGACACCAATTTCCGCCTCCGCGGGTTCACCTTCTTTAAATCCGTCAATAGCCTGCCAGCCAGTAAGCTGTGCCAGTTTGTCAACAATCGCAGGCCGGGTACCGGCGGTGATATAGACGATTTTTTTTCCCGGTTTGGCTTCCAGCTCAAGCGGGCCGCCCCAGCCACCCGTTCCTTTTTCGATCCGAATACGCGTCATGATGTTGCTCCTGCCAGATGAACTTTTTGTTCAAGTTGAATGCCCATCTTTTTCTCAAAAATGGCGGTGGTCAGATCGGTCACCCAGCCGCGGAAGAAGTTGGTGACCAAACCAACCAGCAGATAACTCACCGCCAGTGGGCCAAGTGGCAGATTCAGTGTTGTCAGACCGCTGGCAATGCCAAGATAAACAAACAGTTCGCCAGGGTTGATATGGGGGAAGAGGCCATTCATTGAGTGGCAGCTATAAGAGGCCGCCGCGTAATAGCTGGGTTTGTACTTTTCCGGCATAAAGCGACCCAGGCTTAAGGTCATCGGATTGCAAAAGACAAACGTGCCAATGCACGGTAACAGCAGGTAACGGGAAACAGGGTTACCGGCGCAACGTTGAGCAAAACGTTCAATACGATGCTGACCGATAAAATTAATCAGTGCGTTCATGATAACCAACAGGCTAATCAACAGCGGAAGAATGCCGGTCACCATCCCGGTAAACACCTCTCCGCCCTTTTGGAACAGCCCGATAAACCACTCTGCACCATGAGTAATGGTTTCTATCATTGTTCTCTCCTTCAGGATTTATTGTTTTATTACCAAACGGCAATCTAATCTAATCAGATTGAAAGATTTAAAAGTGTTATTTTGATCGCAAAATGAAAGATAAATATTTTATTTTGAAAGTTTATATAAAGAAGGTAGTGAGGAGAATGAGTTGAGTTATGTAAAGTCCGTATCGGGCAGTGACTACCGCTTCCTTGTGCGGGGCGGGATGCTTTACCATACTTGCCCCTGGTTGAATCTGTTAAATGGACCCCTCATGTTCAAGCGTCGTTATGTAACATTGCTTCCCCTTTTTGTGTTGCTTGCCGCCTGTAGCAGCAAGCCAAAACCTACTGAGACTGAAACGACCACCGGAACGCCGTCTGGCGGCTTCCTGCTTGAGCCGCAGCACAATGTGATGCAGATGGGCGGTGACTTCGCCAATAACCCGAATGCCCAGCAGTTCATCGACAAAATGGTGAACAAACACGGTTTCAATCGTCAGCAGTTGCAGGAAATTCTCTCCCAGGCGAAACGTCTGGATTCGGTACTGCGGCTGATGGATAACCAGGCACCAACCACATCGGTGAAACCGCCATCAGGTCCGAACGGCGCATGGCTGCGTTATCGCAAAAAATTTATTACGCCGGACAACGTGCAGAATGGTGTGGTTTTCTGGAATCAGTATGAAGATGCGTTGAATCGCGCGTGGCAGGTGTATGGCGTACCGCCGGAAATTATCGTCGGGATTATCGGCGTTGAAACCCGTTGGGGGCGCGTGATGGGGAAAACCCGTATCCTCGATGCGCTGGCAACGCTGTCATTTAACTACCCACGCCGCGCGGAATATTTCTCTGGCGAGCTGGAAACCTTCCTGTTAATGGCGCGCGACGAGCAGGACGATCCGCTCAATCTGAAAGGTTCCTTTGCCGGGGCGATGGGCTACGGACAGTTTATGCCGTCGTCTTACAAACAATATGCGGTAGATTTCAGCGGCGACGGGCATATCAACCTGTGGGATCCGGTTGATGCCATTGGTAGTGTGGCGAACTATTTCAAAGCGCACGGCTGGGTGAAAGGTGATCAGGTTGCGGTAATGGCAAACGGTCAGGCTCCAGGCTTGCCAAATGGCTTCAAAACCAAGTACAGCATTTCGCAGCTTGCCGCGGCAGGTTTAACGCCACAGCAGCCGCTGGGCAACCATCAACAAGCCAGCCTGCTGCGTCTGGATGTTGGAACAGGTTACCAGTACTGGTACGGTCTGCCGAACTTCTACACCATTACCCGTTATAACCACAGCACCCATTACGCAATGGCGGTCTGGCAGTTAGGACAAGCCGTGGCGCTGGCGCGCGTGCAGTAACTCTTTGCAAGAGGGGGGCGTGAGCTTCCCTCTGGCTAATCAGCTTTTTTCTGAATCCTCCTCGTAAAATTGCAACGCCAACACCATCTTCCTGACGAAAGTGCTATCTTGTCCGGCATAAATTTTTGACTGACAGAGGTTGTGATGACTGACAGTGAACTGATGCAGTTAAGCGAACAGGTTGGGCAGGCGCTGAAAGCCCGTGGCGCAACCGTAACAACTGCTGAGTCTTGTACCGGTGGTTGGGTAGCGAAAGTGATTACCGATATTGCCGGTAGCTCCGCCTGGTTTGAACGCGGATTTGTCACCTACAGTAACGAAGCCAAAGCGCAAATGATCGGCGTACGTGAAGAGACGCTGGCGCAGCATGGCGCGGTGAGTGAACCCGTCGTGGTGGAAATGGCGATAGGCGCACTGAAAGCGGCTCGTGCTGATTATGCCGTGTCTATTAGTGGTATCGCCGGGCCGGATGGCGGCAGTGAAGAGAAGCCTGTCGGCACCGTCTGGTTTGCTTTTGCCACCGCCCGCGGCGAAGGTATTACCCGCCGGGAATGCTTCAGCGGTGACCGTGATGCGGTGCGTCGTCAGGCTACTGCGTATGCATTGCAGACCTTGTGGCAACAATTTCTACAAAACACTTGATACTGTATGAGCATACAGTATAATTGCTTCAACAGAACATATTGACTATCCGGTATTACCCGGCATGACAGGAGTAAAAATGGCTATCGACGAAAACAAACAGAAAGCGTTGGCGGCAGCACTGGGCCAGATTGAGAAACAATTTGGTAAAGGCTCCATCATGCGCCTGGGTGAAGACCGTTCCATGGATGTGGAAACCATCTCTACCGGTTCGCTTTCACTGGATATCGCGCTTGGGGCAGGTGGTCTGCCGATGGGCCGTATCGTCGAAATCTACGGACCGGAATCTTCCGGTAAAACCACGCTGACGTTGCAGGTGATCGCCGCAGCCCAGCGCGAAGGTAAAACTTGTGCGTTTATCGATGCTGAACACGCGCTGGACCCAATCTACGCACGTAAACTGGGCGTCGATATCGACAACCTGCTGTGCTCCCAGCCGGACACTGGCGAGCAGGCACTGGAAATCTGTGACGCCCTGGCACGTTCTGGCGCAGTAGACGTTATCGTCGTTGACTCCGTGGCGGCACTGACGCCGAAAGCGGAAATCGAAGGCGAAATCGGCGACTCTCACATGGGCCTTGCGGCACGTATGATGAGCCAGGCGATGCGTAAGCTGGCGGGTAACCTGAAGCAGTCCAACACGCTGCTGATCTTCATCAACCAGATCCGTATGAAAATTGGTGTGATGTTCGGTAACCCGGAAACCACTACCGGTGGTAACGCGCTGAAATTCTACGCCTCTGTTCGTCTCGACATCCGTCGTATCGGCGCGGTGAAAGAGGGCGAAAACGTGGTGGGTAGCGAAACCCGTGTGAAAGTGGTGAAGAACAAAATCGCTGCGCCGTTTAAACAGGCTGAATTCCAGATCCTCTACGGCGAAGGTATCAACTTCTATGGCGAACTGGTTGATCTGGGCGTGAAAGAGAAGCTGATCGAGAAAGCAGGCGCATGGTACAGCTACAAAGGTGAGAAGATCGGTCAGGGTAAAGCGAATGCGACTGCCTGGCTGAAAGATAACCCGGAAACCGCGAAAGAGATCGAGAAGAAAGTACGTGAGTTGCTGCTGAGCAACCCGAACTCAACGCCGGATTTCTCTGTAGATGACAGCGAAGGCGTAGCAGAAACTAACGAAGATTTTTAATCGTCTTGTTTGATACACAAGGGTCGCATCTGCGGCCCTTTTGCTTTTTTAAGTTGTAAGGATATGCCATGACAGAATCAACATCCCTTCGCCCGGCATATGCTCGCCTGTTGGATCGTGCGGTACGCATTCTGGCGGTGCGCGATCACAGTGAGCAAGAACTGCGACGTAAACTCGCGGCACCGATTATGGGCAAAAATGGCCCGGAAGAGATTGATGCCACGGCAGAAGATTACGAGCGCGTTATTGCCTGGTGCCATGAACATGGCTATCTTGATGACAGCCGATTTGTTGCGCGCTTTATCGCCAGCCGTAGCCGCAAAGGTTATGGACCTGCGCGTATTCGTCAGGAACTGAATCAGAAAGGTATTTCCCGCGAAGCGACAGAAAAAGCGATGCGTGAATGTGACATCGACTGGTGCGCACTGGCGCGCGATCAGGCGACGCGAAAATATGGCGAACCTTTGCCAACTGTCTTTTCAGAAAAAGTTAAGATCCAGCGTTTTCTGCTCTATCGTGGCTATCTGATGGAAGATATCCAGGATATTTGGCGAAATTTTGCCGACTGAACGCATACGGTATTTTACTTCCCAGTCAAGAAAACTTATCTTATTCCCACTTTTCAGTTACCAGCCGGGCGGTTAACGACACGCAACGGCTGGTGGCGATATTTCGTTAGCTTGATTTCAGGATAATTATGAGCAAGAGCACCGCTGAGATCCGTCAGGCGTTTCTCGACTTTTTCCATAGTAAGGGACATCAGGTAGTTGCCAGCAGCTCCCTGGTACCCCATAACGACCCAACTTTGTTGTTTACCAACGCCGGGATGAACCAGTTCAAGGATGTGTTCCTTGGGCTCGACAAGCGTAATTATTCCCGCGCTACCACTTCCCAACGCTGCGTGCGTGCGGGTGGTAAACACAACGACCTGGAAAACGTCGGTTACACCGCGCGTCACCATACCTTCTTCGAAATGCTGGGCAACTTCAGCTTCGGCGACTATTTCAAACACGATGCCATTCAGTTTGCATGGGAACTGCTGACCAGCGAAAAATGGTTTGCCCTGCCGAAAGAGCGTCTGTGGGTTACCGTCTATGAAAGCGACGACGAAGCCTACGAAATCTGGGAAAAAGAAGTAGGGATCCCGCGCGAACGTATTATTCGCATCGGCGATAACAAAGGTGCGCCATACGCATCTGACAACTTCTGGCAGATGGGTGACACTGGTCCGTGCGGCCCGTGCACCGAAATCTTCTACGATCACGGCGACCACATTTGGGGTGGCCCTCCGGGAAGTCCGGAAGAAGACGGCGACCGCTACATTGAGATCTGGAACATCGTCTTCATGCAGTTCAACCGCCAGGCCGATGGCACGATGGAACCGCTGCCGAAGCCGTCTGTAGATACCGGTATGGGTCTGGAGCGTATTGCTGCGGTGCTGCAACACGTTAACTCTAACTATGACATCGACTTGTTCCGCACGCTGATCCAGGCGGTAGCGAAAGTCACTGGCGCAACCGATCTGAGCAATAAATCGCTGCGCGTAATCGCTGACCACATTCGTTCTTGTGCGTTCCTGATCGCGGATGGCGTAATGCCGTCCAACGAAAACCGTGGTTATGTACTGCGTCGTATCATTCGTCGCGCAGTGCGTCACGGTAATATGCTCGGCGCGAAAGAAACCTTTTTCTACAAACTGGTTGGTCCGCTGATCGACGTTATGGGCTCTGCGGGTGAAGACCTGAAACGCCAGCAGGCGCAGGTTGAGCAGGTGCTGAAGACTGAAGAAGAGCAGTTTGCTCGTACTCTGGAGCGCGGTCTGGCGTTGCTGGATGAAGAGCTGGCAAAACTTTCTGGTGATACGCTGGATGGTGAAACTGCTTTCCGTCTGTACGACACCTATGGCTTCCCGGTTGACCTGACGGCTGATGTTTGTCGTGAGCGCAACATCAAAGTTGACGAAGCTGGATTTGAAGCAGCAATGGAAGAGCAGCGTCGTCGTGCGCGCGAAGCCAGCGGCTTTGGTGCCGATTACAACGCAATGATCCGTGTTGACAGTGCATCTGAATTTAAAGGCTATGACCATCTGGAACTGAACGGCAAAGTGACCGCGCTGTTTGTTGATGGTAAAGCGGTTGATGCCATCAATGCAGGCCAGGAAGCTGTGGTCGTGCTGGATCAAACGCCATTCTATGCGGAATCCGGCGGTCAGGTTGGTGATAAAGGCGAACTGAAAGGCGCTAACTTCTCCTTTGCGGTGGAAGATACTCAGAAATACGGCCAGGCGATTGGTCACATCGGTAAACTTGCTACGGGTTCTCTGAAAGTGGGCGACGCGGTGCAGGCTGATGTTGATGAGGCTCGTCGCGCCCGTATTCGTCTGAATCACTCCGCAACGCACCTGATGCACGCTGCGCTGCGCCAGGTTCTGGGTACTCATGTATCGCAGAAAGGTTCACTGGTTAACGACAAAGTGCTGCGCTTCGACTTCTCACACAACGAAGCGATGAAACCAGAAGAGATTCGTGCGGTCGAAGACCTGGTGAACGCACAGATTCGCCGTAACTTGCCGATCGAAACCAACATCATGGATCTCGAAGCGGCGAAAGCGAAAGGTGCGATGGCGCTGTTTGGCGAGAAGTATGATGAGCGCGTACGCGTGCTGAGCATGGGTGATTTCTCCACCGAGTTGTGTGGCGGTACTCACGCCAGCCGCACTGGTGATATTGGTCTGTTCCGCATCATCTCTGAATCGGGTACTGCTGCAGGCGTTCGTCGTATCGAAGCGGTAACCGGAGAAGGCGCTATCGCCACCGTTCATGCAGACAGTGATCGCTTAAGCGAAGTCGCGCATCTGCTGAAAGGCGATAGCAATAATCTGGCTGATAAAGTGCGTTCAGTACTGGAACGTACGCGTCAGTTGGAAAAAGAGTTACAACAGCTTAAAGAACAAGCTGCCGCACAGGAGAGCGCAAATCTTTCCAGTAAGGCAATTGATGTTAATGGTGTTAAGCTGTTGGTTAGCGAGCTTAGCGGTGTTGAGCCGAAAATGTTGCGTACCATGGTTGACGATTTAAAAAATCAGCTGGGGTCGACAATTATCGTGCTGGCAACGGTAGCCGAAGGTAAGGTTTCTCTGATTGCAGGCGTATCTAAGGACGTCACAGATCGTGTGAAAGCAGGGGAGCTGATTGGTATGGTCGCTCAGCAGGTGGGCGGCAAGGGTGGTGGACGTCCTGACATGGCGCAAGCCGGTGGTACGGATGCTGCGGCCTTACCTGCAGCGTTAGCCAGTGTGAAAGGCTGGGTCAGCGCGAAATTGCAATAATATAAGCGTCAGGCAATGCCGTGGACTCGCTTCACGGCATTCGCATTAACGCTATCGACAACGATAAAGTCAGGTTGAAGTTGTGTATATCGGCTAAACTTAGGTTTAACAGAATGTAATGCCATGACTGCTTAGATGTAATGTGTTTGTCATTGCTTACTTTTTGGCGTTATATGATGGATAATGCCGGGATACAGAGAGACCCGACTCTTTTAATCTTTCAAGGAGCAAAGAATGCTGATTCTGACTCGTCGAGTTGGTGAGACCCTCATGATTGGGGATGAGGTCACCGTGACAGTTTTAGGGGTAAAGGGCAACCAGGTACGTATTGGCGTAAATGCCCCGAAGGAAGTTTCTGTTCACCGTGAAGAGATCTACCAGCGTATCCAGGCTGAAAAATCCCAGCAGTCCAGTTACTAATCTTTCCGCGTCTCATCTTTATCGGTGAGACGCACCCTCAAAATTTCTCTTTCACTCCATTGTCTTTTCGCTTTACTCCCGTTCATTCAACTTAAGTCTCCATTTTTTTGCATTACTGCTATCTGTCAGACCTCCGTTTTTCTGTTGATAAAACACTCTTTTTGACGTTTTTACAGACTAATTGAGCGTGAAGTGTGCAAACGATAAAAGTGTGGGAAAAATTGTTTGACTTATAAGTCTCAGAAAGTAATATGTGCGCCACGCAGCGACGATGAGCGATAAACAAGTTCTTCGAAGCACTCGTAAGAGGCGTGTGGTGAGGTGGCCGAGAGGCTGAAGGCGCTCCCCTGCTAAGGGAGTATGCGGTCAAAAGCTGCATCCGGGGTTCGAATCCCCGCCTCACCGCCATTTGCATCCGTAGCTCAGCTGGATAGAGTACTCGGCTACGAACCGAGCGGTCGGAGGTTCGAATCCTCCCGGATGCACCATCTCTTACTTGATACGGCTTTAGTAGCGGTATCAAAAAATCTGCAGTAAAGTAAGTTTCCCGATGCATCCGTAGCTCAGCTGGATAGAGTACTCGGCTACGAACCGAGCGGTCGGAGGTTCGAATCCTCCCGGATGCACCATCTCTTACTTGATATAGCTTTAGTGGCGGTATCAATATCAGCAGTAAAATAAATTTCCCGATGCATCCGTAGCTCAGCTGGATAGAGTACTCGGCTACGAACCGAGCGGTCGGAGGTTCGAATCCTCCCGGATGCACCATCTCTTACTTGATACGGCTTTAGTAGCGGTATCAAAAAATCTGCAGTAAAGTAAGTTTCCCGATGCATCCGTAGCTCAGCTGGATAGAGTACTCGGCTACGAACCGAGCGGTCGGAGGTTCGAATCCTCCCGGATGCACCATCTCTTACTTGATATAGCTTTAGTGGCGGTATCAATATCAGCAGTAAAATAAATTTCCCGATGCATCCGTAGCTCAGCTGGATAGAGTACTCGGCTACGAACCGAGCGGTCGGAGGTTCGAATCCTCCCGGATGCACCATCTCTTACTTGATATGGCTTTAGTAGCGGTATCAATATCAGCAATAAAATAAATTTTCCCGATGCATCCGTAGCTCAGCTGGATAGAGTACTCGGCTACGAACCGAGCGGTCGGAGGTTCGAATCCTCCCGGATGCACCATCTTCTCCGTAATCTTCAGCAATGAAGATATCGAAGAGGTAGCGGTATTAACCGCAGGCACCAGGGAGGATAACGCCGGCCAGCAACGGCCCGAAGGGCGAACGCCAGTGAGTCATCCTCCCGGATGCACCATCTTCTCCAAAAAATTTCCTTCAAAAATATCTCATTTCTAAATAACTACTTTATCCATTTCCTGAATTTTCTTCTCCTTCGCCATCAGCGACAAAATCAAGCAATTACGCTAAAGTAGCGTCATATTTTTCGACTTGCGAGAAGACCATGTACGAGCGTTATGCAGGTTTAATTTTTGATATGGATGGCACCATCCTGGATACCGAGCCTACGCACCGTAAAGCGTGGCGCGAAGTATTAGGGCACTACGGTCTTCAGTACGATGTTCAGGCGATGATTGCGCTTAATGGCTCGCCCACCTGGCGTATTGCTCAGGCAATTATTGAGCTGAATCAGGCCGATCTCGACCCGCATGCGTTAGCGCGTGAAAAAACAGAAGCAGTAAGAAGTATGCTGCTGGATAGTGTCGAGCCGCTTCCTCTTGTTGAAGTGGTGAAAAGTTGGCATGGTCGTCGCCCAATGGCTGTAGGAACGGGGAGTGAAAGCGCCATCGCTGAGGCATTGCTGGCGCACCTGGGATTACGCCGTTATTTTGACGCCGTCGTCGCTGCCGATCACGTCAAACACCATAAACCCGCGCCAGACACATTTTTGTTGTGCGCGCAGCGTATGGGCGTGCAACCGACACAGTGTGTGGTCTTTGAAGATGCCGATTTCGGTATTCAGGCGGCCCGTGCAGCAGGCATGGACGCTGTGGATGTTCGCTTGCTGTGAGTGAAGCGTTATCGCTTTTCTCGTTGTTTGCCAGTAGTTTTCTCAGCGCTACACTATTACCCGGCAACTCCGAAGTCGTGCTGGTGGCAATGTTGCTTTCCGGGATCAGTCATCCCTGGGTTTTAGTTTTAACAGCAACAATGGGTAATAGCCTTGGAGGGTTAACTAACGTTATCCTTGGGCGTTTCTTTCCATTGCGTAAAACATCGCGCTGGCAAGAGAAAGCTACCGGCTGGCTGAAACGCTATGGTGCAGTCACGCTATTATTAAGCTGGATGCCCGTGGTTGGCGATTTACTGTGTCTGTTAGCGGGATGGATGCGCATCTCGTGGGGACCGGTAATCTTTTTTTTGTGCCTTGGTAAAGCGTTACGCTATGTTGCAGTTGCAGCAGCTACCGTTCAGGGCATGATGTGGTGGCACTAATTGTAGGCCTGCACATATGGTCACCATTACAGTTATGCTAATTAAAACGATTTTGACAGGCGGGAGGTCAATTTGATCCCGGACGTATCACAGGCGCTGGCCTGGCTGGAAAAACATCCTCAGGCGTTAAAGGGGATACAGCGTGGGCTGGAGCGCGAAACTTTGCGTGTTAATGCTGATGGCACATTGGCAACAACAGGTCATCCTGAAGCATTAGGTTCCGCACTGACGCACAAATGGATTACTACCGATTTTGCGGAAGCATTGCTGGAATTCATTACACCAGTGGATGGTGATATTGAACATATGTTGACCTTTATGCGCGATCTGCATCGTTATACGGCGCGCAATATGGGCGATGAGCGGATGTGGCCGTTAAGTATGCCATGCTACATCGCAGAAGGTCAGGACATCGAACTGGCACAGTACGGCACTTCTAACACTGGACGCTTTAAAACGCTGTACCGTGAAGGGCTGAAAAATCGCTACGGCGCGCTGATGCAAACCATTTCCGGCGTGCACTACAATTTCTCTTTGCCAATGGCATTCTGGCAAGCGAAGTGTGGTGATATCGCGGGCGCTGATGCCAAAGAGAAAATTTCTGCGGGCTATTTCCGCGTTATCCGCAATTACTATCGTTTCGGTTGGGTCATTCCTTATCTGTTTGGCGCGTCTCCGGCGATTTGTTCTTCTTTCCTGCAAGGAAAACCAACATCGCTGCCGTTTGAGAAAACCGAGTGCGGTATGTATTACCTGCCGTATGCGACCTCTCTTCGTTTGAGTGATCTCGGCTATACCAATAAATCGCAAAGCAATCTTGGTATTACCTTCAACGATCTTTACGAGTACGTAGCGGGCCTTAAACAGGCAATCAAAACGCCATCGGAAGAGTACGCGAAGATTGGCATTGAGAAAGATGGTAAGAGGCTGCAAATCAACAGCAACGTGCTGCAGATTGAAAACGAACTGTACGCGCCGATTCGTCCAAAACGCGTTACCCGCAGCGGCGAGTCGCCTTCTGATGCGCTGTTACGTGGCGGCATTGAATATATTGAAGTGCGTTCGCTGGACATCAACCCATTCTCGCCGATTGGTGTAGATGAACAGCAGGTGCGATTCCTCGACCTGTTTATGGTCTGGTGTGCGCTGGCTGATGCACCGGAAATGAGCAGTAGCGAACTTGCCTGTACACGCGTTAACTGGAACCGGGTGATCCTCGAAGGTCGCAAACCGGGCCTGACGCTGGGTATCGGCTGCGAAACCGCGCAGTTCCCGTTACCGCAGGTGGGTAAAGATCTGTTCCGCGATCTGAAACGCGTCGCGCAAACGCTGGATAGCATTAACGGCGGCGAAGCGTATCAGAAAGTGTGTGATGAACTGGTCGCCTGCTTCGATAATCCCGATCTGACTTTCTCTGCCCGTATCTTAAGGTCTATGATTGATACTGGTATTGGCGGAACAGGCAAAGCGTTTGCTGAAGCGTACCGTAATCTGCTGCGTGAAGAGCCGCTGGAAATTCTGCGCGAAGAGGATTTTGTCGCCGAGCGCGAGGCGTCTGAACGCCGTCAGCAGGAAATGGAAGCCGCTGATACCGAACCGTTTGCGGTGTGGCTGGAAAAACACGCCTGACAGAAAAGAAAAAGGCCACTCGTGAGTGGCCAAAATTTCATCTCTGAATTCAGGGATGATGATAACAAATGCGCGTCTTTCATATACTCAGACTCGCCTGGGAAGAAAGAGTTCAGAAAATTTTTAAAAAAATTACCGGAGGTGGCTAAATGCCGTTGTTAGATAGCTTCACAGTCGATCATACCCGGATGGAAGCGCCTGCAGTTCGGGTGGCGAAAACAATGAACACCCCGCATGGCGACGCAATCACCGTGTTCGATCTGCGCTTCTGCGTGCCGAACAAAGAAGTGATGCCAGAAAGAGGGATCCATACCCTGGAGCACCTGTTTGCTGGTTTTATGCGTAACCATCTTAACGGTAATGGCGTAGAGATTATCGATATCTCGCCAATGGGCTGCCGCACCGGTTTTTATATGAGTCTGATTGGTACGCCAGATGAGCAGCGTGTCGCTGATGCCTGGAAAGCGGCAATGGAAGACGTGCTGAAAGTGCAGGATCAGAATCAGATCCCGGAACTGAACGTCTACCAGTGTGGCACTTACCAGATGCACTCGTTGCAGGAAGCGCAGGATATTGCGCGTAACATTCTGGAACGTGACGTGCGCATCAACAGCAACGAAGAACTGGCGCTGCCGAAAGAGAAGTTGCAGGAACTGCACATCTAGTCAGTAAACTATCTTCACAATTAATTGAAAAAAGCCAGTTCAAATGAACTGGCTTAGTTGTACTTAGTGCGCACCGCCTCCGCCGCCACCTGCGCCAAATGGCGGTTTAGCAAACCACACCAGCCCCAGCAAGACGAGGAATATCCCGGCTGACATCCAGAAGATCTCATTGGCGGAAATAATCAGCCCCTGATTGGTGATCTGCTGGGCAATCCAGCCTGATGCCTGCTGTTGCGTCATCCCAAGCCCTTCCAGTTGACTGTACATCGCCTGGGCATTCGGGTTGAACGGGTTTACCGACTCAGTCAACTGCGCATGGTGCAGCGACTCGCGGTTGGTCCACATAGTCGTGGTTATCGATGTGCCGATAGACCCCGCCAGCGTTCGCGTAAAGTTGGAGAGGCTCGATGCTGCCGCCAGTCGTTCCGGTGGCAAACCGGACAGCGTAATGGTGGTTAGCGGCATAAAGAAGCAGGCCACCGCAAAACCCTGGATAAACTGCGGCCAGGCCGACGCGCCAAAATCCATACCCGGTTCAAAGGTATAGGCACGCCAGTAGAAGCAGACGGCATACATAATAAAGCTGAAGGTTACCAGTCGGCGCATATCCAGTTTATGCGCGAAGCGGCCGATAATCGGCGACAGGATCACCGGAATAATCCCTACCGGTGCAGAGGCCAGCCCTGCCCACGTCGCCGTGTAACCGTAGACCTCCTGCAACAACTGCGGCAGCAGAACAATCGCGCCGAAGTAGAGCATATACGCGAGGCTGATACACAAGCAGCCGATGGTGAAGTTGCGCGACTTAAACAACGACAGATCGACTATCGGGTTATCGTCGGTCAGCTCCCAGACAATCAGGAAGCAGATAGCCACCACCGCCACCACGGTGAGGATGATAATTTCCTGTGATGAGAACCAGTCCAGCTCTTTACCGCGGTCGAGCATAATCTGCAGGCTGCCGATACCAATAACCAGCAGTGCCAGCCCCACGGCATCAATCCGCCGCCGTTCGGTGCGGGTTTCACGTCCGCGCAGAGTTTGCAGTGTCATCAACACCACCGCCACGCCAATCGGCACGTTGATGAAGAATATCCAGCCCCAGTGGTAATTATCACTGATATAACCGCCGAGGATCGGACCGCAAATTGGCGCAACAATCACCGTCATCGACCACAACGCCAGCGCGATCGAGCGTTTGGCTGGCGGGTAGTTATTCAGCAATAGACTTTGCGAAAGCGGGATCAGCGGCCCGGCGACAATCCCCTGAATCACGCGGAAGAAGATCAGCATATTCAGGCTGCTGGAGACACCACACGCCCACGACGCAATAGCAAAGGCGATGGTTGACCAGAGGAACAATTTCACTTCCCCGACGCGCTTTGCCAGCCAGCCGGTAAGCGGGATCGAGATGGCATTCGCCACCCCGAAAGAAGTGATTACCCACGTTCCCTGGCTGAGCGATGAGCCCAGATTCCCGGCGATAGTGGGGATCGCCACGTTAGCAATGGTGGAGTCCAGCACCTGCATGAATGTCGCCAGTGACAGCGCAATCGTCATAATGACCAGTTGCGCGCCTTCCAGCGGTTTTTGCTGTTGCATCACACGCACCTCTGGATTAGCCAGCGTTAGCTTTTACGATATCGTCGATCAGTTTATTGACAGGTGCCAAGCTGATTTCACGCGCGGTGCTTACCGCTACCGGTGTGGAACGTACTTTATTTGCCAGTACCTGACCGTCACGGTTAGTGGTATTGACGCTCACCAGCGTGGACAAACCGATACGCAGCGGGTATTGCTCGAGCTGTTTCTGGTCCAGTTCAATACGAACAGGCAGACGCTGAACGACTTTGATCCAGTTACCGGTGGCGTTTTGCGCCGGAAGCAGTGAGAACGCGCTACCTGTGCCCATATCCAGACCAACCACTTTACCGGTGTATTTCACATCATCGCCGTAAATATCGGTGGTGATGGTGACCGGTTGACCGATACGCATATTGGCAATCTGCGTCTCTTTAAAGTTGGCATCCACCCACATATTGGTGGCTGGAACGACCGCCATCAGCGGCGTCGTTGGGCTAATTTGCGCCCCAGGCTGTACCGCGCGGCGGGAGACATAACCGGTCATCGGACTGACAATACGAGTACGCTCCAGCGCCAGCCAGGCGTTACGTACTTCGGTGGCAGCCTGTTGCACGGCAGGCTGATCTTCCAGTTTCGTCCCCAGAATCATCGCCTGATTTGCATTGTATTGTTGAATAGCGACGTCCAGTTGTGCCTGGGCACTGGTAACGGCGTCGCGGGCGTGTTGCAGCTCTTCGCGACCAATCAGGTTGGCATTGCCCAGCGGCACACGGCGGTTGTAGTCGCTTTGTGCTTTCGCGAGTGCGATTTTTTGCACCTCAATATTCGCCTGCAACTGTTTGCTGTTAATCATCAGCTGGTGGGTTTGGCGAACGCTGGAAGCCAGTGCAGTTTTGGCTTTTTCAAACGCCTGGCGAGCATCTGTCGGGTCGAGAGTGACCAGCACGTCGCCTTCTTTTACAAAATCGGTGTTATCGGCCCAGACTTTCGTCACGCTGCCAGACACCTGAGACATAATTTGAATCTGATTCCCTGCCACGTATGCATCATCGGTTTCTTCGAAATGACGCAGTACTAAAAACCAATAAATCCCTATCGCTACGGCAATAATTATAAAGAGCAAGGTGAGAAGGAGGAGCAGACGCTTACGTTTGCCGCTCTTCTTTACCGGTTGCTGCGGGGTTTGAGTCTCCGCATTTGCGCTCATATTGTTCTCCACGATCTTCTTAACTCATCGGCTGAGCCGACCTGCTTGCCAAAAAGGCCAGCATGTTGCGATGCTGGCCAGTCATTTTTTCTTTTATAAATCTGGATTTTTGAGCGAGATGACGCGTTAGCTCATCGCTTCGAGAACCACACCGTCTTGTTCCATCTGGTCGAGACGGGAGAGCAATTTGCGGGTGATTTGCTCGAGCTGATCTTTTTCTGTTGTGCTGAGCGCGGACCAGAGTTGATGCAGGCAGTTATGCTGCGGTGGTAAAACCTCGCGCAAAAACTCGTGACCTTTTTCCGTTAATTGCAGATGCAGGCAGCGGCGATCGTTATCGCTTTCACGACGTTCGATCCAACCGCGTTTTTCCAGTTCATCGGCAATACGCGTCGCGTTGGTACGGGATGATCCAAGAGCACAACTCAATTCAGAAGGCTGAATACTGTGGTTTTCCTGAGACTCCAGCGTAATCAACGCCATAAACAACGTCTCGTTAATCCCCTGAGCCTTCAGCATTTTATTGCGGTTTTCCAGCAGCTTGCTTTGCATATGCATGCAAAGACGGGTCAGAAGGATCTCCTGATAAGGAAAATCTTCGTGGCGGCTGGCGCGAAATTTTAGCATTTGTTCAATGGGCGTAAACGAACTATCCATTTGGGTATGACCTCATTAATTTCAGCCGATATAGTAACGACAGTGACAAATAAAGTAAATGTATTGTTTTAGAAAAATGATTCTTGTGGGTTATATAATCGCCATCACTTTCCAGGCTAGCCCATAGGCCAGCGCACTAAGCAGTGTTGGGATGATAATGCTGCGTGTTTTATAGAAACTGGCACCCAGTACCGCGAAGCCGACCAGCGTGGGCACGAAACGGCGTGTATCGTGCATCACTTCTGGTGCGGTAGAGACAACCAGCAGAGCGCATATCGAGGCGATGCCAATGGTGTCGAGCAAAATGCCTATCGCGCCACGTTTGGTTGGGCGGGCATTACCCACACGCAGGCGCAGCGGCAGATAGCGGAAGCAATAATTCGCCGCGCCAACCAGTAACCCAAGCAGCAGAACCTCATAGCTCATCGGGCGCTCCTTGCCAGAATGCCTGGATTAACGCAGTGAGGCAGCCACAGACAATGCCTGCCAGAATGGCGACGGGAATAGAAAATAGCGTTACGCCTGCAAGGGCACCAACTAACGCTGCGGTAACGCAAAGAGATTGTTTGCGCTGGAAAGAGGCGAGCAGGAAACTCATAAAGAGTGCCGGAAGCATAAAACCTAATGCTGCTTCAACGGCGGGATATCCTTGCAGCAAGCCGCTGCCGGAGAATGCCCCTATTACCGTACCAAATACCCACGATGACCATGAACTGAAGGCAATGCCGATCATCCAGTTTTCGCTCCAGCGGCGATTATTGCGTACCAGTTTTGCGGTTGCGGCGGCAAAAACCTCATCCGTCAGGCCAAACGCCCACAGGGCGGTTTTCGATTTTTGCAGACGCTGAATAATACGGCTACGCAGTGACGGGCCATACAAAACATGGCGAACATCCATTGCCATGACGGTCAGTGCAGCAACCCACAAACTACTCCCGGCTGCCAGCATCGCGGTAATGACGAACTGGCTCGCGCCTGCATAAATGATGCAGGAGAAAAAAACGCTTTCGAGAGGAGAGAATCCCAGACGGGTCGCATTCAGACCGAACGCAAAGGCCACCGGAATATAACTAATAACAATCGGTAAACTGTCTTTGCATCCTTCCATGAAGGTCGCCGAACCAGGAGCAGGCTGTGGAGTAGGGCTTTCCATAGAGTGTACGCTTAACGATTGTTAATATTATAAATAGACTGAATGAATATCTTAACCTTATCAGACTGATGGGCTTCTTAACACCCTTATAAGTGTAAAGCCACGAAAACGGTTGCTGATTGCTTAATTTGCGGCTTCCTGACGATGAAAACCTCGCCACCAGACCAGTAAGTTAACCAGGGCAATCGTCGCGCCAGCCAGACAAACGCCAGCCCAACCGCCATGTTGCCAGGCTGAGGCTGAAATTAGCGAACCGGCGGCACCGCCAATAAAGTAGCTGGTCATGTAACCTGCGGTCAGGCGATTACGCGCATCAGGGTGTATTCGATAAATTACCGTCTGGTTAGTGATATGCACGCCCTGCACGGTGAGGTCCAGCACCAGGATGCCGATAACCAGCGCCAGTACAGAAGTGTGTCCAAACCAGATAGCCAGCCATGAAAGTAACAGCAGCAGCAGGCCGAAAGTTGTGGTGAGGTGTGATTTGCCCTTATCGGCAAAACCGCCCGCCGGACGAGCGCCTAACGCCCCGGCAGCTCCTGCAAGTCCGAACAGACCAATTACGCCATCGCTGTAGTTAAAAGGTGGAGCGGCAAGCAAAAAGGCCATTGAGGTCCAGAGAATGCTGAAGTTGGCAAAGGTCAGGCAGCCCAGCAACGCGCGGGTGCGCAGGATTTTATCGCTGATAAACATGCTGAAAACAGAACCTAGCAACTGTGGGTAGTTGAGGTGGGTTTCTGATTTCATTTGTGGCAGACCACGCCATAACGCCAGCGCCATCAGTGCCATTAATACCGAAGCGACCCAAAAGACAGTTCGCCAGCCACCGAGACTCGCCAGCAATCCGGCAACGGTCCGTGCCAGCAAGATCCCCAACAGCAGCCCGCTCATAATGGTGCCGACCACTTTGCCGCGTTTGTCCGGTGAAGCCAGCGTCGCTGCCAGCGGAACCAGAATTTGTGCCACGACTGAGAATAAACCGGTTAATGCCGTACCGAGGATCATCATCGCCAGCGACTGACTGCTGGCGGTAATCAACATACCGCCCGCTGCCAGTAAGGTCATCGAGACAATCAGGCGGCGGCGTTCAAACATATCACCGAGGGGAACAAGAAACAGCAGACCTGCGGCATAGCCCAACTGCGCGGCGGTAACAATAAAGCCCGCCGAACTGGCGGAAAGGGAAAAGTTACGCGCGATGGTGTCGAGTAATGGCTGGGCGTAATAGTTACTGGCTACCGCCAGACCGGTGGCGATAGACATCAGCACGATCAGTGCCGGGCTAAGCTCATGATTAGGTTTAGTCATTATTTTTGTTCATCAGGTGATGATTAAGCTGGAAATCAATAATAGCGGATGTTGATGAATATGGGATGAAAGATAGATTGTTGAAATGTGCGGTGTGGTTTGTAGGTATGATAAGACGCACCAGCGTCGCATCAGGCATTGTGTACAGAGCGGCGGATGAGGCAAAAACGCCTTATCCGCCCGAATAAAAATTACTTCTGCGCTGCCAGCGCTTCATTCACCCAGCCATCGAACTGCTGCTGGTGGGCTTTGATCCAACCATCAACGTGGCCCTGAATATCGCCTTCTGAGGCTTTGCCGTCATGCATAATGGCGTTCTGGGCGTTAATATCTGCCACTGGTAACTGCATAATGGCAAACAGTTTCGCTGCTGCCGGGTTTTTCTCAGCCCAGGCTTTGTTGGCAACGATATGCATGGTACTGACCGGGAAGCCGTAATTCGCGCCATTCGGCAGTTTGGTATCGGCATTTTTATCGCCCGGCAGTGCGGAGAACGGCACCTGCAACCAGACCACATCTTTCCCCGGTTTCAGTTCGTTACTCACCCAGTACGGCGTCCAGGTGTAGTAAAACACCGGCTTACCCTCTTTGTAACGACTGATGGTGTCAGCCATCATCGCTGCGTAGTTCCCCTGATTATGCGTCACGGTATTGGTCAGTCCATACGCGGCAAGCTGGTGGTTGATCGCACCTTCGCAGCCCCAGCCTGGGTTACAGCCGGTTAAATCCGCTTTACCGTCGCCGTTGGTATCGAACAGTTTGGCGATCTTCGGATCTTTAAGTTGCGCGATGTTGGTAATTTTATACTGGTCGGCGGTTTTCTTATCGATCAGGTAACCCTGTGCCGCGCCGTTAACAAATACTCCTTCACGATAAAATTTCTTATCGCCACCGGCAGCTTCATACATGTTGTCATGCAGCGGCGTCCAGTTCACGGCGGTGAAGGTTGCATCGCCGGAAGCAAGTGAGGTGTAGCCAACGTTGTAATCCACTTCGCTGGGTTTATTGACGGTATAACCTAATTTCTCCAGTGCACGACTGACCAGCAGCGTCTGGAAGGTTTCTTCAGTGATGGTACTCTGAACTGGATTAACAGTAATGCCTTTGCCCGGCAGATCGGCAGCAAAAGTTTGTGTAGAGATAAGCGTGGCAAACGCTGTCGCAAAAAGTACGCTATGTCGCATTGTTATTCCTTTTTTTGGCAGGGTGATAATGCCCGGCGTCACCGGGCAAGTGCAGAGTTACTTAATGAATGGGCGGGTCAGCAGACCGACAGGGCCAGTGGTGTACCAGCGACGGTTGCCGCGACTGCGTGAGTCGCGCCCAACGGCCTGCGTCAGGCGGTCGAGGATAATGGCGAGGATCACAATCCCGACGCCGCCAACGGTGGCAAGCCCCATATCCAGACGACCGATACCGCGAAGTACCATCTGACCCAGCCCGCCGACGGCAATCATCGAGGCGATGACCACCATAGAAAGGGCCAGCATCAGCGTCTGGTTAACGCCCGCCATAATGGTTGGCATCGCCAGTGGTAACTGAACTTTGAACAGCATCTGGCGCGGGCTGGCACCGAATGAGCGCGAGGCTTCAATCAGATCCGCCGGAACCTGGTTAATTCCCAGAATCGTCAGACGGATAATCGGCGGCAGCGCAAAGATGATTGTCACCACCACGCCCGGCACGTTACCGATACCAAACAGCATGACGATTGGCACCAGATAAACAAACGCGGGCGTGGTCTGCATGGCATCAAGCAGTGGACGAATAATTTTCGCCGCTCGCGGACTTCTCGCCAGCCAGATCCCCAACGGCAAACCTATGACGATACAGAACAGCAGGGCGGTTAACACCAGCGCCAGGGTAACCATGGCCTGCGACCAGGCACCGATTGCGCCGATGGCAATCAGCGAAACCAGCGTCGCCACGCCCATTCCGACCCCGGAAATCTGCCAGGCGATGAGAGCGAAAACGATAATCGCCACCGGCGCGGGCATACCCAGCAGCAATTGCTGGAAACCGTTGAGGATGTAATCAACCGGAAGGCGCACGCCCTGAAAGACGGGACGAAAATGGGTAACGACCCAGTCGATCCCTTCAGTGACCCAACTGTCGAGCGGGATTAGCGTTTTATGGAACGGATCGAGAATATTAAAATGCTCGACGTTTGGCGCAGGCGTACTGGTCAGCCAGTCAGCGCCACCGCCGTCAGTCGGTGCAGTCGCCGGTGTACCCCAGGCGTCTGCGGATTGTGCAGCACTGTCCGCCGCTGGCGTGGTATCCCACGGATTATTTTGATCAGCCATTATTTACCCCCTCACGATCTAAAGCGCGCAGCAGCATTCCTTTCGAAATAATGCCGACATACTGTTGGTCCTCGTCGACCACGGGCACCGCACAGGGTGCCTGTCCGACATGAGAGAGCAACTCGCTAAGAGGCGTTTGTGCATCGACCGCTAACGGCGCATCAATCAGCGCCGCATCAAGACCTTGCTGCTGCGTTAACGCGGTTTTAAGCGAATCGATAGACACTGCGCCGACAAACTTATTACCACGTTCGATGACGTAGCCATATTCGCGATCTTCATCCTGCAATAATTTCAGTGCCGAACGCGGGCCGAAGCCGGGGGTTTTACGAATTAAGCCGTTCGGTGTCCGGCGAGCAATATCTTTCGCACTGAATACCTGACTAATATCGACGCCACGGAAGAAGGTACGGACATAATCATTCGCCGGATTATTAAGAATTTCATCCGGTGTACCAACCTGCACCACTTCACCATTTTGCATAATGGCAATTCGGTCACCAATACGCATAGCTTCATCGAGATCGTGGGAAATAAAGACAATGGTGCGCTGATGTTTCGCCTGTAATTTTACCAGCTCATCCTGCATCTCGGTGCGAATTAATGGATCGAGCGCCGAGAAGGCTTCGTCCATTAATAATATATCCGGATTAATCGCTAACGCGCGGGCTAATCCCACACGTTGACGCATCCCGCCAGAGAGTTCATCCGGGTAGCTGTGGGCATAATTTTCCAGCCCGACCTGACGCAGTGCATCAAGGGCTTTTTCCCGGCGTCCTTCGGCATTAATTCCGGCCAGTTCCATACCGAACGCAGTATTGTCCAGCACGGTCATATGCGGCATTAAGGCAAAGGACTGGAATACCATCGCAATCTTTTTTCTGCGCACCTCACGGAGTTCGGCGTCGGATATTTTGGCAATATCCACACCATCAATCAGCACTTGCCCGCGGGTGGGTTCAATCAGGCGATTGAGAAGGCGTACCATTGTGGATTTACCCGAACCGGATAATCCCATGATGACAAATATCTCGCCTTCTTCAATGGCCAGACTGGCGTCTTTTACGCCAAGCGATAGCCCAGTTTTTTCAAGAATTTGTTCTTTTGAAAGTCCTTGTTCGATATATTTGAAAGCTCGCTGTGGATGCTCACCAAATATTTTATAAAGATTTTTAATTTCTAATTTAATTGCCATGCAATAGAAAGATTCCTGTTATTTGTTTATGTCGATACATTACCCAATGGAAATAGTCACTTTTTTCTACCCTAACATACTGAGAATCTGAGGCAACCCCTGATGGCAAATGTGGCATGAATATTGATGTGAGCAAATCGCCGGAATTTCCCATGATATAAGGGCTGAGAGCAAATCGAGAAAAGTTGATATTTTTTATCAAAGATAGCAAAAAAACGCCTGAATATTGTGGTTTCAGGCGAATAATGCAACAGAGTATCAGTGTAGATCACCACAAATTATTTGCGTGATATAAAGCTATTTGGCGGGAATTATTTCCCTGCAGCGGGTAGTGATATTTTTGAAAATAACCCCCTCAGAAATTCCAGTCTTCATCTTCTGTTTCGACCGCTTTTCCCATCACATATGAAGAGCCTGAACCGGAAAAGAAATCGTGATTTTCATCGGCATTCGGCGAAAGCGCGGCGAGGATTGCCGGATTCACTTCCGCCATTTCTGCGGGAAATAGCGGTTCGTAGCCCAGATTCATCAACGCTTTATTGGCGTTGTAACAGAGAAACGCTTTTACATCGTCAGACCACGGGGTTTCGGCGTACAGCTCATCGGTATATTGCAACTCGTTGTCATAGAGTTCCAGCAACAAATCGAAGGCGAAACTCTTCAACTCTTCACGTTGTGCCAGGGAGATTTTTTCCAGTTTTTTCTGATATTTATAGCCGATGTAGTAACCGTGGACTGCTTCATCCCGGATAATCAGACGGATCAGGTCTGCGGTATTGGTTAGCTTTCCGCGGCTGGAAAAATACATCGGCAGCCAGAAACCGGAATAGAACAAAAAAGATTCAAGAAACACACTGGCGATTTTCTTTTTCAGCGGATCATCACCGCGATAATGTTGCTGAATAATCTGTGCTTTTCGCTGCAACGGCGCGTTTTCTTCACTCCAGGCGTAGGCGGCATCGACATCTTTGGTCTGGCACAGCGTCGAGAAAATTGAACTGTAAGAGCGGGCATGAACCGCTTCCATAAAGCTGATATTTGATAATACCGCCTCTTCATGGGGGGTGAGTGCATCGGGCATCAGCGAGGGCGCGCCGATAACATTTTGTAGCGTGTCGAGTAGCGTCAGGCCAGTAAAAACGCGCATTGTTAGTTGTTGTTCTACGACACTTAATGTCTGCCATGCAGGTATATCGTTCGACAGTGGCACCTTTTCTGGT
Organism: Escherichia sp. WS568; assembly: GCF_046486085.1. Lineage (NCBI taxonomy): Bacteria > Pseudomonadati > Pseudomonadota > Gammaproteobacteria > Enterobacterales > Enterobacteriaceae > Escherichia > Escherichia sp. WS568. Next base: position 52,921 of record NZ_JBJQMC010000011.1, on the reverse strand, counting down.
AGCCAGAAATTGCTGGTCAGGCGATTCCACACCTCCAGATCTTTATCGTCAGATATCTTGTTCCAGTTGATGGCGCTGATACGAGAGAGTTTCATAGATATTCCTTAAAGTGCACAGGAGACGCAGCCTTCAATTTCAGTGCCTTCCAGCGCCATCTGACGCAGGCGAATGTAATAGAGCGTTTTGATACCCTTGCGCCAGGCGTAAATCTGCGCTTTGTTGATATCGCGAGTGGTGGCGGTATCGGGGAAAAACAGCGTCAGCGACAGCCCCTGATCGACATGGCGAGTCGCTTCCGCGTAGGTGTCGATGATCTTTTCTGCGCCGATTTCGTAAGCGTCCTGATACAGCGCCAGATTTTCGTTAGTCATAAACGGGGCAGGGTAGTAAACGCGTCCTGTTTTGCCCTCTTTGCGTATCTCTACTTTCGCCACAATCGGATGAATACTCGACGTGGCATGGTTGATATAAGAGATAGAACCGGTTGGGGGCACCGCCTGGAGATTCTGGTTGTATATGCCATAGCACATCACGTCGTCGCGCAGCTGCGCCCACATCTCACGGGTAGGTAACGTAACACCACTACGGGCAAACAGTTCGCCAACTTTCGCCGTTTTCGGCTGCCAGTTACTTTGCAGATATTGGCTGAAATATTCACCACTGGCATAGCGTGACTGTTTGAACCCGGCGAAGGTTTCACCGCGTTCGCGCGCCAGCAACATCGAGGTACGCAGTGCGTGCCAGGTGATGGTATAGAAATAGAGATTGGTGAAATCCAGTGCTTCCGGCGAACCATAAGCGATGCCTTCTCGCGCCAGATAACCGTGTAAATTCATCTGCCCCAGACCGATGGCGTGTGAGGCGGCATTTCCGGCTTCGATGGACGGCACACTGCGGATATGACTCATATCTGACACCGCCGTTAAACCGCGTACGGCAGTCTCTACCGTGCGGGCAAAGTCGGGGGAATCCATGGTGTGGGCAATATTCAACGAACCTAAATTGCAGGAAATATCATGGCCTGTACGGGCATAGTCGAGATTCTCGTCATAATCTGAGGCGCTGTTAACCTGCAAAATTTCTGAGCAGAGATTGCTCATATTTATGCGCCCGGCGATAGGGTTAGCACGGTTAACCGTGTCTTCATACATGATGTACGGATAGCCAGACTCAAACTGGATCTCTGCCAGTCGCTGGAAGAAATCACGGGCGTTGAGGTATTTTTTGCGAATGCGTTCATCGGCAACCAGTTCGTCATAGTGTTCACTGATGGCGACATCGGCAAACGGCTTGCCATAAACCCGCTCAACGTCATAGGGCGAAAACAGCGCCATCTGCGCATTCTCTTTCGCCAGATGGAAAGTGATATCCGGGATCACCACGCCCAGCGACAGTGTTTTAATGCGGATTTTTTCGTCGGCATTTTCCCGTTTTGTATCGAGAAAACGCAGAATATCGGGATGATGAGCATGTAAATAGACTGCCCCAGCCCCCTGACGCGCGCCGAGTTGGTTGGCATAGGAAAATGCGTCTTCCAGCATTTTCATCACCGGAATCACGCCAGAAGATTGATTTTCAATACGTTTAATTGGCGCGCCCGCTTCCCGCAGATTCGACAGCAAAAATGCTACGCCGCCGCCGCGTTTCGACAGTTGTAGTGCGGAATTTACTGCCCGGCCAATCGACTCCATATTGTCTTCAATACGCAGCAGAAAACAGGAAACCAGTTCGCCGCGCTGCTGCTTACCGCAGTTGAGGAATGTTGGCGTGGCTGGCTGAAAGCGTCCTGACAGCATCTCATCAGTGAGCTGCGTCGCTAGTGTTTCATCGCCTTGTGCCAGCGTCAGCGCCACCATCGTGACGCGATCGGCAAAATCTTCCAGATAACGCTTACCGTCGAATGTCTTCAACGTATAGCTGGTGTAAAACTTCCATGCTCCGAGGAATGTCTGGAAACGAAAACCGCTGGCGTGCGCGTGGGCAAACAGCGTAATGACAAAATCGCGAGAGTAGCGATTAAGGACGCTTTCATCATAGTAACCTTCGTTAACCAGCCAGTTCAGGCGCTGCTGCTGGCTACTGAAGGCCACACTGTTCGGACGCACATGCGTTGTCATAAAGGCGTCTACTGCCTGGCGATCTTTATCGAACTGAATGCGACCTGCGCTATCGTAAAGGTTAAGCATCGCATTCAGAGCGTGATAATCCATCGTTTCCTGCGTCAGGCGTTCTGCGGTTGTCGTTGCCAAAATTCGGTTACTCCTTTACGAACGTTTTCGATATCGCTTTGCGTACCCATGAGTTCAAAGCGGTACAGCCACGGCACGCCGCATTTCCGGGCAATCACATCTCCGGCGCGGCCATATGCCTCACCAAAGTTGCGATTACCCGAAGCAATAACGCCGCGCAGCAACGCCCGGTTATGCTCGTCGTTTAAAAAGCGAATGACCTGTCGTGGCACCGCGCCAGCCGTACCGCCGCCGCCGTAAGAGGGCACGATCAGGATGTAAGGCTCGTCTACCTGAATCCGTTCCCGCTCATTGAGCGGGATGCGCACCGCGGGCAGCCCTAAACGTTCGATAAAACGCTGCGTATTTTCGGAGCTGCTGGAAAAGTAGACGAGCTGGCTCATGCACTGGCCGCGTGTGGCGCTGGATGCAGACGATTGATCATGTCCGGGCGGAAACCAGACCAGCTAAGATCGCCTGCAATCACAACCGGCAACTGACGAAAGCCCTGAGCACGCAGCGCTTCTGCCGCTTCAGGAACGCGATCGACATTAATCATTTCAAAATCAAAGCCCCGGTTTTCCATCGCCCGTTTGGTGGCGTGGCACTGAACGCAATCGTTACGAGTGTAAATAGTAATGCGCATGATTCGTATTTCCGTTTAAAATGAAGATACGGCGCGATGATACGCGTCGGGTTGTCTCTCTGTTGATACAGAGATACTAGATGTAGTTGAAAAAAGATTCAACCACACAAGATATGGGAATTTTAGATTGATTACGCCACCGATGAATGGCTCAACGGGGTAGGGGATTTTGTGTTTTTTTGCCGGGCGAATACCCGGCATCAAGAAGTTACATCCGCATGGAAACGGCCAGACGGTTAAAACAATTCATCAGCCCGATGGCAAACGTTAAGTCGCTGATCTCTGCTGCGCTGAAATGCTCAAGCAAAGGCTGATAAACCTCGTCTTCCGCATGGGTTCTGGCAATTTCGGTTACCGATTCCGCCCATGCCAGCGCCGCCCGCTCGCGTTCATCAAAATGATGGCTTACGCGCCAACCTGCCAGGGCGTCCAGTTTGTGCTGTGGCACGCCGGATTTGCGCAATGCTTTGCTGTGCATCTCCAGACAAAATGCGCAGCCGTTGATTTGCGAGACGCGCAAATAAACTAACTCCATCAACGTGGTATCCAGTGTGCTATTTTCCAGTGCCGTTTTGGCCTGCACTAGTGCGTTATACACTGCCGGGCTAAGTTCGTAGTAAGGCTGACGTAATGTAGTCATACAGTTTCTCCTCTTATTAACGCCCGCAATGTAGCACTATAATGGACTGCTAAAGAGAGCCATAAATTACCTAAAAAAGCAGACCATATGCCGCGCTATCAGGATATCGCCCGTCAGTTAAAAACGGCTATTGAGCAAGGGGAACTGAAACCCGGCGCAAGGCTGCCTTCAAGTCGTACCTGGTCGCAGGAGCTGGGGGTGTCTCGATCCACTGTCGAAAATGCGTATGCTGAGCTGGTGGCGCAAGGATGGCTGATCAGGCGGGGACAGGCTGGCACATTTGTCAGTGAGCGGATATATCCGCAACAATCTACTGTACAAGTTGTAGCTTTTGCCGGTGAAAGTCAGCAACCGTTGCCATTTCAAATGGGATTACCCGCACTCGATCTCTTTCCGCGAGAGCTGTGGGCGCGGGTGATGGGGCGTCGCCTTCGTACCCAGACGCGCTTTGATTTGGCGTTAGGCGATGTCTGCGGTGAGGCGGCGTTGCGCGAGGCAATAGTTGATTACTTACGCGTTTCACGTGGGATTGATTGTCAGCCAGAGCAGGTCTTTATCACTCACGGTTATGCGGCCTCAATAGCTTTAATTCTGCACGCGCTGGCGAAACCGGGAAACGGGATGTGGATAGAAGATCCCGGCTTTCCACTGATTCGCCCGATTGTCACTCGCCATGATGTGGAAATTTTGCCTGTGCCGGTTGATGACAATGGACTGGATATCACAAGCGGAATACAAAATTATCCTGATGCGCGTTTTGCCCTGATAACACCAGCACACCAAAGTCCGCTGGGTGTGGCGCTCTCTTTAGCGCGCAGGCATCAGATACTGGAATGGGCAGATCGTAGTCAGGCATGGATTATTGAAGATGATTATGACAGTGAGTTTCGCTATCACGGTAAGCCGTTACCGGCGTTGAAAAGTCTCGACGCACCGCAGCGGGTAATTTATGCCGGAACATTCAGCAAAGCGCTATTTCCTGCATTGCGCTGTGCGTGGCTGGTGGTGCCGGTGAAGCAAATTGCACAATTCCGCCACCAGGCGTCACTGGCTCCATGTGCGGTACCTGTTCTATGGCAGAACACACTGGCAGACTTTCTTCGCGAGGGGCATTTCTGGCGGCATCTGAAGAAAATGCGTCAGCATTATGCTCAACGTCGGCAATGGATTGAGCAAGCGTTGACGCAGCAAGGATTTCAGGTTGTGCCGCAGAAAGGTGGTATCCAGATGGTGATCAGAATGATAGGCGATGATATTGCCCATGCGCGTAAAGCCAATGCTGCAGGCCTTGCGGTGCAGGCACTTAGCGACTGGCGTATCCGTTCAAGTGGGGAAGGTGGATTACTGCTTTCGTTTACTAATATCGTTAACGAAGGTATGGCGCGACAGGTAGCACAACAATTACGTAAAGCCTTAAGCTAAAAAACCCCGAAGCCAGGCTTCGGGGTCAAAGACGCGTATTTATTATCATTTTTGCATTACGATTTGCGCATGCTTAACAGTGCGCCGATAAAAATACCCACCGCTGCCGCTGTACCCACACTACACCAGGGTCTTTCACGAACAAAAGAATCCGCGCAGCCAACGGCATCGCGCGCGGCTTGCTGGACGCGAGTACGACCATGCATCCGCGCCCTGGTTTCTTTCAGTAGAGCCTGCGCTTTACTACGAGCGGCTTCGGCTTCCCCTTTGGCGTCGCTGCACCAGGACTTCAATACAGATTCGAGACTGTCAGCTAATTGATTGACATCATTCTGGATATCTTGCACGCCATCATCAACGTCGTTGCGGTTCGGTCGGTTAAACATATGATCCCCCATTAGAATTCGATGTAATTTTCAGTGTAGACCATAATTTTCTTAACTGAGGTTCATCGCGGCTTTATGGACTTTTCTGAAAGCGTTGTGAATGCGCAATCAGGTAAGGTAGGCCCGCGGTTGATAATAACGAGGATCAAATATGTATTTACGACCAGACGAGGTGGCGCGCGTACTTGAAAAAGTCGGTTTTACTGTCGATGTGGTAACCCAGAAAGCGTATGGTTACCGCCGTGGGGAAAATTATGTCTATGTTAATCGCGAAGCGCGAATGGGACGTACCGCCCTGGTGATTCATCCAACATTAAAAGAACGTAGTTCAACACTGGCTGAACCCGCTTCCGATATTAAAACTTGCGATCATTACCAGCAATTTCCGCTCTATTTAGCGGGTGAACGTCATGAGCATTACGGTATCCCGCATGGCTTTAGTTCGCGTGTTGCGCTTGAACGTTATTTGAATGGTTTATTTGGCGAAGCCAGTTAAAGACGCGACTGGCGATGCCAGTCGCGAAAAGAAGGGTCAGGCTTTTACCTGCTGGTAACGGCTGACTTTAAACAGTCGGCGGCAATAATCGAGGAAGTAGCCATAAACCGCCCCCATCAACATCGAAACAACGATGTTTGAACTGACTGCCGCCATAATCTGATGCCAGTCTGCGCCCACCACTAACAAGATCGCCACATACACCGGTGACTGGAACGTCACATAAGCCAGGATATCCGCCAGATTTTTTATCCAGCCCGACGGGCTAACTTTGCGTGCCGCGCGCATAAACAGATCGCGGTACATACCGTATGGCCATGCAATTAAGATGTTCACCGGAATCGCTACCAATCTGGAATAAAAAGACTGTTCGAAGCTCATTCCGGAGAGGAAAACTTCAATACACATGTTCACGACAGAACAGTAAACAACCATCGCGAACGTATCTGCAACTGCATGACGCAAGCGTGACTGCGGTGAGAACATGCTAATGCTCCTTAATAAAAGCGTAATGGGATGTTAATGGAGATGAAAGCAGTGGATCTCATTGCCATCTGCATTTTCGCATAGCGTATATCGCTGGCTATGACTAATCAATTAGTGAAAAATTTTTATTTAATCTGTTTTTGTAGATAAAATATTCCGTAACAGCGCGTTTTTTGTACATTGTGGATTTTTACATGCCGATATGATTTATTTTTAATTAAATCAATTGGATATGTGTTTACCTTTATTATCACTCATGAAGGTTTGGGGGTGAGGTAACGCTATAAGCGTAGAGAATTCGGTGTATGTCGTGACCGGGTCATTTTCAGCATTTTTTATGCCAGAAAATGTACATTGACAGCAGAAAGCACCAGTGAGGGGTGTTTCCATTTATTCGGTTAAATTGCATTTTTATTCATTTTTGTTTTGTCAGGCTTGCGGAATTAGCGAGCAGAGAGCGCCGCTCTGCTCACAAATAACCGAAATTACTCATCAAAATGGCTAATATATAATCTTGAAATTATTCTGAGAGTTTCAGAAAATAACAGCTGAAATAATCTCGCGCAGGACTGTAAATAGATTAAATTTTGTGGAAATATAATAAGTGATCGCTTACACTACGCGACGAAATACTTTTTTGTTTTGGCGTTAAAAGGTTTTCTTTATTATGTCCGTAATGTTACAAAGTTTAAATAACATTCGCACCCTCCGTGCGATGGCTCGCGAATTCTCCATTGACGTTCTTGAAGAAATGCTCGAAAAATTCAGGGTTGTCACTAAAGAAAGACGTGAAGAAGAAGAACAGCAGCAGCGTGAACTGGCAGAGCGCCAGGAAAAAATTAGCACCTGGCTGGAGCTGATGAAAGCTGACGGAATTAACCCGGAAGAGTTATTGGGTAATAGCTCCGCGGCCGCCCCACGCGCTGGTAAAAAACGCCAGCCGCGTCCGGCGAAATATAAATTCACCGATGTTAACGGTGAAACTAAAACCTGGACCGGTCAGGGCCGTACACCGAAGCCAATCGCTCAGGCGCTGGCAGAAGGTAAATCTCTCGACGATTTCCTGATCTAATTACTGAGGCCGGATGCCGCCGCTATGGCGCGTCCGGCGTCGCTTCTCAAGCTCGTTGGTTCCACGGCATCTTATCTAACAACCTTGCCATCCCACAAAAACCGCTAATTCCTGCAAACAGTAACCCGGCACCAACAAAGCCGCTTAATAAGAAGAAACCGCTATTTACGGTATAACCCAGTATAACGCCGATTAATATTAAACCACCCGCAGCGATCTGCACCTGGCGCATTAACGGCAAGGGTTGAGATTTATTTACCGCTACTAGTAATCCTGCTTTTTTCCAGCCATCAATCCCATCTTCGAGTAAAAAGATTTCTGCGGGGGCGGCAATCGCTGCTAATTTATCGGCGTTATTACTGGTGCGTTTACCTGCCTGGCAGTGGAATATAATTTGCTCGCGACGTAATTTAGCCGGAAGACCTGACTGTTCCAGCACGGATAATGGAGCCAGATCTGCTTCAGGAATATGTTCACGAAGATATTCATCAGCGTCACGAATATCGATTAACTTTGCGCCGCGTGCGATTAATTCTTGTGCATCATGCGGCGAAATGGTTGTCAAAGCCATAGTGACTCCTTACGGACAATAGACATTTTTCAGGGTGGCGATAATGGCATTTACCGCCTCATTTTTAATGGAATATAGAATGCGTTGGGCATCCCGTTGTCTGTCGATAAGCCCTTCGTCCCGCATACGAGCGAGATGCTGTGATGTCGCAGAGGCACTCAGTCCGGTAATGCGCGTCAGCTCTCCCGCACTGGTGCCGGGGGAACCGCTAAGCATGCACAGAATCAGCAACCGTTTAGGGTGGCTCATTGCTTTCAATAAGGCCGCTGCCTGTTCGGCACTGGCCTGCAATTGCGCGAGTTCAGTCATAGTTATTTAAGTATTTTCTAAATTAAGAAAACTCTAAACTAAAAATATAACATATGCCAGCATCAGCAGCGTAAATGAGAGTAAAAGCGTAAGCTGAAACTGGCAGGCTCCGCTAAAATTACTACGCTTAAGAGATAAAATCTCTTTTTAAACAATGAGTAATTTTCTTATAGGGAGTACATATGGGTTTCTGGAGAATCGTCATCACCATCATTCTGCCGCCGCTCGGCGTGCTGCTCGGTAAAGGGTTCGGTTGGGCGTTCATTATTAATATTCTGCTGACACTGCTTGGGTATATCCCCGGTTTGATTCACGCTTTCTGGGTGCAAACCCGCGATTAAACCTGTCCTCACCCCCGCGGCGTTAACGCGCCGCGTTCCTCTGCTACACTTTCTGAGTGTTTCCGTTAACGAATGAGGTAGCTATGGGTCTGTTCAATTTTGTGAAAGATGCCGGAGAAAAACTCTGGGACGCGGTTACAGGTCAGCACGATAAAGACGATCAGGCGAAGAAGGTGCAGGAGCATCTGAACAAAACCGGTATACCTGATGCCGATAAAGTGAACATTCAAATCGCCGACGGCAAAGCGACGGTCACGGGTGATGGCCTGAGTCAGGAGGCGAAGGAGAAAATCCTTGTTGCGGTGGGGAATATTTCCGGTATTGCCAGTGTCGATGATCAGGTGAAAACGGCGACACCAGCCGCTGCCAGCCAGTTTTATACCGTTAAGTCTGGCGACACTCTGAGTGCCATTTCCAAACAGGTCTACGGTAACGCCAATCTGTACAATAAAATCTTCGAAGCGAATAAACCGATGCTAAAAAGCCCGGATAAAATTTACCCGGGGCAAGTGTTGCGTATTCCTGAAGAGTAGTTAATTGCCAGCCATCGCCTGCTGGATAATGGGAATTGGCGTCAGTAAATGCTGGCGCATTAACTCACTGGCGCGCGCGGTATCTCGCGCCAGTACCGCCGCAGTCAGGGTCTGGTGCTGATCGTGTTTATCCTCCAGCATCTCCACCGAAAGCACTGTTCGCCGCAGCCAGATAAATCGATAGCGCGCCGCCAGATCAAACAACCGTTCACGCATTTGCAGCAAATAGTGAGAACCACAGCCCGCCACAATTGCAGTATGAAACGCCTGATGACGAAGATCCCACTCATCAAGCATTTTCTCACTGGCGTCACAGGCCTCCAGCTTACTGAGCAGATGCGCTTTTGCGAGAACGTCTGCCTCCCATTCATCGCCACCGCGGGCAATCGCCAGACTGACCAGCATCGCTTCCATATTGGCGCGGGCGTCGAAAATATCGAGCAGCTCCTGCTCTGACATAGACGCCACCCGATACCCTTTTTGATTCACCACCGTGACCAGCCGTTCCGCCACCAGTTGCGAAAGAGCTTCCCGTAACGGCCCAACGCCAAGTGCATAACGCGATGTCAGCAAACTCATCCGTAATTTTTCATCCGGTTGAAAATTACCGCGAATAATATCGTTCTTCAGCCAGCGATAGCCATCCAGAGACGTAATGGTCATGGTGTGACTCCTGATCATTATCAGCGCGTATTATGAACGGGTGTTTTTTGCCACAATACCAGCTTTTTCCAGCGAGCCATAATTGGCACGGTACAGATAATCCCTATCGCTAATAAGCCGGTGGAGATCACTTCTAACTGTTGCGCCGGGCGGAATAGCATCACTACCAACACAAAGGTAATAAAGCCGATGACCAGCCAGGTGAGCCACGGATAAAGCCACATCCGCAGGCGAATTTCGCTTCCTTCTGCTCGCAGAATTTTGCGCATCCGCAATTGTGAAACGGCGATGACTAAATAAACCAGCAGGGCGATAGCACCGGAGCTGTCGATCAGAAATTTAAACACTTTCGCAGGCGCGTAATAATTCACCACCACCGTTAAAAATGCCGCGCCGGTGGAGAGTAATACCGCCACATACGGGGTTTTACTGCGGTTGATTTTACCCATTACCGCGGGCGCATCACCGCGACGGCTTAAGGAGTAGAGCATTCTGGAAGCGGTATACAGCGCCGAGTTCAGGCAACTGGTTACGGAAAGTAATATCACGCAGTCCATGATTAATTTCGCATGGGGAATATTGAGCAACTCCAGAACCGAGCGATAAGATCCAACGGCTTTCAGCCCCGGCATATTCCACGGTATTAATGCCACGACGACAAAAATAGAGCACAAATAGAAGATAGAAATACGCCAGATAACCGAGTTGGTGGCGCGGACAATATGTTTTTCCGGCGTGTCAGATTCCGCGGCGGCAATAGTGACAATTTCTGCGCCCATAAACGAGAACATGGTGATCAACATCGCGCTTAATACCGCACCGAAGCCGTTGGGCATAAAGCCGCCGCTATCCCACAATCTTGAGATCCCGCTCACTTCGGCATAAGGGTAAAAACCGCTAATTGCGACTGCACCAAGGAAAATAAAGGCCAGGATAGCGATGACTTTGCACAGCGCCAGCCAGAACTCAAATTCGCCGTAGTTTTTAACGCTTAATAAATTACTGCCAGTCAAGGCGAGGGTAATGACCAGGGAAAATAACCAGATGGGAATGCCTGGAACCCACGAGTGCAGGATCATGGCGGCGATGTTGGCTTCCAGTGGGATAACCAGTACCCAAAACCACCAGTACAACCAGCCGATGGTATAGCCCGCCCAACGGCCAATGGCTTTATCGGCATAGGTGGAAAACGAACCGGTATCGGGCGTGGCAACCGCCATTTCCGCCAACATCCGCATAATCATAACCACCAGTAATCCGGCGAACAGATAGGCCAGTAATACCGCCGGGCCCGCTTCGGCGATGGCGACGCTGGAACCGACAAACAGACTTGCGCCGATAACACCGGCAATAGACAACATGGTGACGTGGCGTGACTTCAGCCCGCCGCCTAACTCATGTGGTTGCGATGATTGCCCCATCCTGAATCCTCTCGAAAGTGTGTCACTTGGGAGAGCGCCCCGACATTTCCCGCGTCGGGTCACGCGTTTAATTGTTATTGGTTCTTTTTGCCGGAGAGCGGCTCCGCCTTATCCGGCCGACATAGATTTATTCCTGTTCACGTACAGATTGTCGGATGCGGCGTAAACGCCTTATCCGACCTGGATTCTCGTAGGCCGGACAAGCCGCAAAGCGTCGCCTCCGGCATGGTGCGGTGCTACAGCTTCGCCTCAGCAAAACACTGGCTGATGATCTCCAGACCCTGACGGATCTGAGCGTCTTCAATGGTGAGCGGTACAAGGATGCGCAGCACGTTGTAATACGGGCCGCAGGAGAGAAGAATCAGACCCTTATCGCGGGCGCGTGCCACGATCTCGGCGGTGAGTTTTGCGTCCGGTTTGCTGGGATCGCCATCTTCAAACAGCTCGATGGCGATCATCGCCCCCAGCCCGCGTACGTCGCCGATCTCCGGGTGTTTTTCGGCGATCGCCAGCAATCCGTCTTTCAGCTTCTGCCCCAGAACGTTGGCTTTTTGCAGCAGATTTTCCTGCTCGAACACCTTCAACACTTCCAGCGCCGCTACGCAGGCAATCGGGTTACCGGCATAGGTGCCACCCAGTCCGCCCGGTGCGACGGCGTCCATCACTTCCGCGCGCCCGGTGACGCCCGCCAGCGGGAAACCGCCTGCGATCGATTTCGCAAAGGTGGTGAGATCTGGTGCCACGCCCATTTGCTCCATCGCAAACAGCGTGCCGGTACGCCCTGCGCCGCTCTGCACTTCATCGGCAATCAGCATGATCCCGTGCTCGTCACACAGCGCGCGTAAACGCTGCATAAAGGCTGGCGTCGCGGCGTAGAAACCGCCTTCGCCCTGAACGGGCTCAATCACGATGGCGGCGATATCTTCCGGCGCGGCATCATTTTTGAAGATCCGGTGGATGCTGGCGATAGCGTCATCCTCGCTTATGCCGTGCAGCGGGCAAGGATAAAGCGCGCGATAAACATGACCCGGCATCAGCCCCATGCCCGCAGAGTACGGATTCACCTTGCCGGTCAGCGCCAGCGTGTAATGCGTGCGCCCGTGATACGCGCCGCTAAAAGCGATGGTGCCGCTACGTTTGGTGGCGGCGCGGGCGATTTTCACCGCGTTTTCCACCGCTTCGGAACCGGTCGTAACCAGCAGCGTTTTCTTGGCGAAATCGCCCGGCACCTTCTGATTCATAATCTCGCACAGCTCCAGATACGGCTCGTAAGCCAGCACCTGGAAGCAGGTGTGCGACAGTTTTTTCAACTGCGCTTCCACCGCGGCCACCACCTTCGGATGCAGGTGCCCGGTATTGAGCACCGCAATCCCGCCCGCGAAATCAAGATACTCACGGCCTTCAACGTCCCACACCCGGCAGTTTTCCGCGCGGTCAGCGAAAATCGGGTGAATTTGCCCAACGCCACGGGGAATCGCCTGACTGCGGCGCTGCATTAACTCTTTATTGCTGCTCATTCGCGTTCTCCAGTTAAAGACCGATGCACATATATTTGATTTCTAAGTAATCTTCGATGCCATACTTCGAACCTTCACGACCCAGACCCGAGGCTTTAATGCCGCCGAACGGGGCCACTTCATTGGAAATAATGCCGGTATTGATGCCGACGATGCCGTACTCCAGCGCTTCGCCCACGCGGAAGACGCGGCTTAAATCACGGGCGTAGAAATAGGCGGCAAGGCCAAACTCGGTGTCATTGGCCTGCGCAATCACATCGGCTTCATCTTTAAAGCGGAATAGCGGGGCAAGGGGGCCGAACGTCTCTTCTTTCGACACTTTGGCGTTAGCCGGAACGTCCACCAGAATGGTCGGCTGGAAGAAGTTACCGCCGCGTTCATGTGCTTTACCGCCGCAAACCACGCGCGCGCCTTTCTCCAGCGCATCGGCAATATGCTCTTCCACTTTTGCTACCGCTTTTTCATCGATCAGCGGCCCGATGGTGACGCCTTTCTCCAGCCCGTTGCCGATGTGCAGTTTGCTCACCGCCTGCTGCAATTTTTCGGCAAAGCGGTCATACACGCCGTTCTGCACGTATAAACGGTTGGCGCAGACGCAGGTTTGCCCGGCGTTGCGGAATTTCGAGGCCAGTGCGCCTTCCACGGCTTTGTCGAGGTCGGCATCGTCAAAGACGATAAACGGCGCGTTGCCGCCCAGCTCCAGCGACACTTTCTTGATGTCTTTCGCGCACTGTTCCATTAACTGGCGGCCAATTTCGGTCGAGCCGGTAAACGACAGCTTGCGCACCAGCGGGTTGCTGGTCAGTTCGTTACCGACCGCGCCCGCCGAACCGGTGACCACGTTAAACACGCCAGCCGGAACGCCCGCGCGAATCGCCAGTTCTGCCAGCGCCAGCGCAGAGAACGGCGTCTGACTGGCGGGCTTCAGCACCATCGTGCAGCCTGCCGCCAGCGCCGGACCTGCTTTACGGGTAATCATCGCCGCCGGGAAGTTCCACGGCGTGATAGCCGCGGTGACGCCAATCGGCTGCTTGATAACAATCAGGCGTTTATCGGCCTGATGACCGGGAATGGTGTCGCCATAAATACGTTTGCCTTCTTCAGCAAACCACTCAATAAATGAGGCGGCGTAGCTGATTTCGCCTTTCGCTTCGGCCAGTGGTTTGCCCTGTTCGAGGGTCATCAGGCGCGCTAAATCGTCCTGATGCTCCATCATCAAATTGAACCAGTTGCGCAGAATGTTGGCGCGTTCTTTGGCGGTGAGCGCACGCCAGGCGGGCAGAGCGCGGTTGGCGGCGTCGATAGCGGCGCGGGTTTCATCAGCGCCCATTTTGGGTACGCTACCCAGCTTGTCGCCGTTCGCCGGATTGGTGACGTCGATGACCTCGCCATTGTTGGCGTCCAGCCATTCCCCGTTAATCAACGCCTGCTGGCGGAATAAGTTACTGTCGTTAAGTTTCATTGTTACGTCCTGTTTTCAAAGGTTATTGATTAAATGCGGCGTGTAAGGCATCCACACTACGTGCCGCTCGCAGCGTGCGTCCGGGGTTACTCTGGCTTGCCAACAGCGTTTGTACCTTGCTGACAATATGCGCACCAATAGGAATTGCTGATGTCGCTGCCGGGGAGGGCGCATTGCAGGTGTGGATCGTGCGCGGGGTGGTGACAAACAGAAAATCGTCAATCAGCTTGCCGTCCGGCGATACCGCCTGCGCCCGCACACCTGCGGGCCAGGGCTGGAGATCGCTTAACGAAAGCCGGGGACAATACTTTTGCACCAGCCGCAGATAGCCGCTTTTGCACAGCGAGTTTTTCATCTCGCCCAATCCTGAGCGTAGATGGTTTTGCAGCACCCGGCGAATCCCCGACGAGCCTAAAATCTCCAGCGTGTCACTAAACGAGAAATCGCGCTTGCGATAGCCTTCGCGTTTAAAAGCCAGCACCGCGTTTGGCCCGACGGTCACGCTGCCATCGATCATGCGGGTGAGATGCACGCCCAAAAATGGCATCGCGGGGTCGGGAATGGGGTAAATCAGGTGGTTAACAATCTGGTTATGCTCCGGCGCAAGGCGGAAATACTCGCCACGGAACGGGCAGATAATAAAGCCCGGTTCGAGGCCGAGCATTTTCACCAGCCGGTCAGCCATCAGCCCGGAACAGCTAATCAGCGTCGATGCTTCATATTCACCGCCCTGACGGGTACGTATCACCACGCCGTTTTTATGCTCACTGAGGGCGCTGACTTCGGCGTTATAAATAATCTCGCCGCCTCTGGCCTGGAAGATTTTTGCCATCGCCGCCGTCACTTCGCGATAGCTGACAATGCCGCTGGACGGCACAAAAATGCCGCCGAGCCCGGTGATATTCGGTTCGCGCTCGCGCAGTTCCTCGGCGTTTAACCACTCGCGCTCGATACCGTTCGCCGCCGTGCGTTCCCACAACGCGCGCATCCGTTCCATTTCGAGTTCAGAGGTGGCGACCAGCATCTTGCCGCAGTTGTCATAGCGAATGCCGTTTTGATCGCAAAAGGCTTTGGTGGCGCGGTTTCCCGCCAGGCAAAACTGTGCCTTCAGGCTACCGGGCGTGTAATAGACCCCGGCATGGATCACGCCGCTGTTGTGGCCCGTCTGATGAAAGGCCGGGCCGGACTCTTTTTCCAGCAACGCAATGCGGGCATCCGGATAAACATCAATCAGTTGCATGGCGGTCGACATGCCGATGATGCCGCCGCCAATAATCACAAAATCATACATCCGCTCAATTCCTTTGCGCTTACTGATGCGTCTGGTAGTGGTTAGTGGCGTAAGCGAAATAGCCACGCTGACGCATCAGTTCACGGCGCAGATCCGGGTGCGGAGTAAAGCGGTCGCGACCGTGCAGCCAGAATAGATTGTTAATCAACAGGAATTTGCCAACGGGAACGGGCACAGAAAGAATGCCTTTGCTGGTTTCAATGGCATCGGAAAGCTCACTCAGCCACACGCCTTCTTCGAAGTCTTTTGGCTGGACGAACTGGTCGATATAACGCATCACCGGGCGACCCTGTTGATCAACGTCGAACACTGGATGGAAAACATCTTTGCTGACGTTTTTGCTCGGCGGCGCGGCAAAGCGCATCGGGCGACGCGCCAGCGGGTGGCGGAAATAGTGGTCCAGATGTTCCCAGTCATCGAGATGCAGCAGCAACGAATTTCCACCCTGCATGTTCTGCTCGTCGATTTTCATCATCAGCACATAGTCGGTGATCTCTTCGACGTAGGTGCCGTCGTTGTGCAGCTCCATTACGCGGTGCGGCTGACGCAGATAGCTGTCTGAGTTATCGACATTTTTCACTACAAAACGCGCGTAATACTGACCGCTCATCGCATCGAAATTGGAACGGCCAATCAGATGCGCTACCGCCGTTGCCAGCTTCACCATCTCATCCGCTTGCTTCACATCATCGACACCCACCGCATTGATCAACAGCGCACCTTCAGCACGGTTTAGCAGGGTCTTCAACAGCAATGGTTGCAGCTGGTTCGCACACAGATCGTCAAGAATTTTGCCTACCCGAAAACGCAGAAAAGATTTGTACTCCAGCGCCTGCACGGGCCATTCGGCAACCTGTTCGAGAAACTGTTTGGTCGTCTGTTCGGTGAAGGTGAGTTCCAGCAGACGCGGGGATTGCGCCGACGGGATGAGAGTGAATCCGCTATAGTCCTGGCCTGAATCGACAGCGTTATTTTGTACGGCGGTCAGTGCATTCATCAGAAGCGATCCTCTTATGAGATGTAGGGTGACATGGCGATGCTCATTTCGTAGCCATAATCTAAAAATATCTACATTTCTGAAAAATGCGCACAAATGCGCCATATTGTTTTCTTATTGTGATCAAAAGCAACAAATTGGTAACATTTAACGTAGGGTATTAAGGCAAAGTGAGACAGGAAATGAATAACTAAAGCAACAGGTTAGGGGTGGATTACCATCAGAGAACAGATTTTCTGGTCGATAAAAAACGGTAAATGGCTTCACTGCAAAATGACCGTTAGTAAACTAAACATATTATCTGCCCCGTTTTAGCGGGGCAGATATAACATTAAATTACAAATAGAGATAGTTCGGCGGTTCTCCAGTTTTCCCTAAAAGAAGAGCGCTACGCCCAGGAATATTGATATTTAGAGTTCCGCCTCTAAGCATAAATGCTTTACCAGGGGGGATAATTTTTCGGGTATTATTAATAATAATGTTAACGCTATTACTCCCCATGTTTTTATATATTCCAGGTTGCAATTTGTTAGGCCAGGTACCTTCAACTTCTTCGTTTCCTTTATTTATTATAACTAGTCCATCATGAGGAGAGTGATTAATGTTCACAGAATCCCCACGACTAAAGGCCAGAACGTTTTTAGTTGCAAATACACCCTCAAATGCGCTCCATATTCCTGCTTTATCTATATATAATGCGTGGAATTCATTGTAGAGCTGCTGATAGGTAGAGCAACCTTTATTAAGCCACGCCTCACCGCCGACACGCGTCGACCCATCATAATTTTTAATTTCAGTCGTTGATTTTAATACTTGGCCATCCCAGTAAACTAAAGGCCTGCTGAACGGGAGAGCGGCCATATATGCCATTGCTAATTGTTCATCTTGTTGATGGTTAAATAGAAAGTCATTGAAAAGATTGCCATTGTTAGGAAAATCGTGGTTAATGTTAATCAATATCCGTCTTTTTGACGGGATGCTTGAGATTGTTGAACCCGGTTTTGATGCAAGGGTTTGGAGATCGCCACCAAATGAAAAGGCTTTTATCGTCTTCATGAGCAATGAAAAATCAATGGCGCTTAAATCATCTCTTTCATAAAGCAGCGATGACATTTGTTCTTCATCCAACTGACAAGTTACCAGGTATTCCATGTAATTCATAACGGCTTTTTCATGATATATTGGCTTAAATAAGTTAGTATTGTGTAATCGCTCATTATAAATTGTAAGCGGTGGAGTTATTGATCTTTCTATTTGTTCATGTTTTGAGTGTTTTGCTGCATCGTAACGTAAACCTCGTACGCCATATTTTCGCATTTCACGAACGTATTGATTTTGCAACATAATAACCTGGTCACTTTTGGGGGTTGTTTTAGGCATTCCATTTAAACGCTTTTCTTTTAATGCATGGAGGTTTTCCCATTCATCCTTAGAGATGTTATCTTTACTTGTTTCAAAGTCTTTTGCAGTGAGATGTATATCTTCTGGATGGATTTGTTTACGTTCTTTTGTTACTGGATCTATAGTAAATGGAATCAAAACCTGACCTTGCCAATAGCCAGGGATACCACTTTCTATATCTTTACTGATCTTCGCTCGTATATCAGCAGAGGGATAATCCAGGTCATTTTTACCACTACCCCCAATTCCCATAAAGTTAAAGGTATAATCAGGAATGATATCGATACCAAATTTTTTAGCATCTTTAACCAATGCGATAAAATCCTGCAAATCTCCCATTGGATTATGGATGGTACAAAGATCTTCGGGTTGATAAGCGTGAAACCAGTAACCTTTTTCTTCTTCGGGAGTTTCTGGTCCGTCGGCGCGGAAAGTTGTCACTGGAGGAATTTGTATATACCCATAATGGGAACGTGCAAACTCAGACATATTTTCCCTGATTTGCTGGTAGGTGGCATTAAAAGCATGAAGAATCGCTTCGCCAGGTTTTTTGGGGGTGATGATTTCACATTGTGATTTCTGAACAGCAGTAAGAGATTTACGCTCAAGTGTTTGCCGTAGATGTTCTGGATTGATTAGTATTTTAAATGTTTCTTGCTGTCCGGAAGGTGACGTCACGTTAATATTATATACATCGGCTGCCAGCTCATAGTCAGGAATGTTAATAGCATATGCAACATACTTATCTTTTGGGGATGGTTTGTCAGATATAATGTGAGTGAAATGTTCAGCTGGACCATACTGATGAACGCTGCTGTTATCACCTCTTTCAACCATTGTATCTCGTTGATAAACCCATGTTTTCCCTTCTCCTATCCTGTCTGGCGCTGTAATGCTACGCTGTGCAGCTTTATTCAGCTCTCGGTAAGTTGTATCTGGAGAAAGGGAAATTTTATAATCGTTTTTTAACAGATCATTAATGACTTTTTCTGCGTGAAAAGTTGATATAATTTCTCTGTCTTTTAAATCCTGAGGATAAACTCCACAAGCATTAATAATATTTGTTATACAGTTTAGATATTCTAATGTATTTAATTTGGAATTTAGATCCCCGTCAGTAATGTTCCATGATAACAATGTGGGGTTGTCGATAGGTAAATTTCTTGGTCCTGGTTTTATAGAAAACATAATAAAGTTCCTCTAATGGTAGAGTAATAAGGTGTATACGGAAACATAAAAATGTTTAATTGTTGTGAAAGTAATTGCAAACAGATGTCCTACTTTTATCCAATATTCATATGGAAAAGGATAATGCTTAAATCTGTTTTTTTAATTATCGATGTGGTCTGGAGAGGCAACTGTCAAAAATCGCTCATACGAAACTAATGATTAGCAGAATAAGTTCTATAAAAGAATATATTGCTATATGAAGTTTATTTTTATGGAGTGAAAAGTAACAGATATCATCATGATGCGAAAACTCTTCAGCTAATGTAATAAAGTTATATTATTAGATACAAAATCATTACAAACTATCATTGAATCGATGATAACTATAGATAGTGCTTATTATTAACATGCTTGTTGACTGCGAGTATCGACTTTGCGAATGGAAGCGGTGTCGGGATTTATGTCGCGTGTAATTACGACCCAGGATGGATGAGAACGCATAAAATCTCTTATTTACATCATATAATCATCATGTTTATTGCTTGGTTTATAAGTATTGTTATTGCATACTCAAGGCCCTTTAGCTCAGTGGTTAGAGCAGGCGACTCATAATCGCCTGGTCGCTGGTTCAAGTCCAGCAGGGGCCACCAAATCATCATTCATGTATCAGGAAGAGTTAAGGTTACAAGGGGGACTCGATGGCGGTCAATATTTCACGACTAACGCCATTTTAAAGAAGCAGTGCGGTAGGTGGTTTCGAATGAGGGCTGGTGTTTTGGTACGTGGCACGCCACTGCAATGTATTTATCCATCAGTACTTATTCAAAAGTACCTGGAAAAAATGCCCGCTATGCCAAGCGGGCAAATTGCTTACATGTGGAATTAAGTAATTAACGATAAAGCCAGAGTATTATCATTTATCATGCCTTTTCATTTAATCAGGTTAATTACTCAAATCACTGAACTATTCTCTGTTCGCTCACTGATGATAAGTGAAGTGTCACAACCACGATTTGTATGTGGACCAATGCCGTAGAGTAAGGATGAAATGTCTCTGCCACGCCTTAAACATCTACTACTGACCAGACCACCCGTCGCAGGCAGATGAGTCTTATGAGCGTTACAGGAGTCTGGCTTTGCTCATTAATTAACGCTATTTAGATATAAATTTCTAACACTCGAAAAACGAATTCCACTAATAAATCATAACGGTTGGTTTTTATCATACAGCGAAATAACTTTTTGTTTATTAAATTTAACATTCTTGTGCTAATTTAATTAAAAAGTCCATGCGTAGCAAGTGAAACAGTTAATGTCAGCAATTGTCTCAAATGAGCGGTTTTTTATAGTGACAAACAGTAATAACGTTAAACATAGCCATGTAGACATTAACTGAGGAATAGACAATGTTAGTTAGTAAAAGTAATGGTCATAACGTTAATACAGTTTTGGGTAGTGGAAGTTGTAATGAAAACAATTCTTCCAACCCCATGGAGCTACTAGCTTATAGTATTATAAATTTAATTTGTAAGGAAGCTGCCTCAGGGATGTATCGCGGTGTTCTTGAAACTTTACAAAAAATAATGTCTGAATGTATATATCAAGAAGGCAACGCCTTTGTCATTATGGGAGCTGGAGAACAATTAAAACGTATTAAATATGATGTTGATGAAAATAACTTAAAAGTATTCAACGTACACTTTGATAATAATGAAGAGTTAGTTACTGATGGTGAGCCTGACGTAGTATGTTTAAGCAAGTAGGAGTGGGAAGATCTTCTCATTAAACTAAAGCTGGAGAACAAAGAAAATGCGGTTTCTGAAACTGACCTGTCATCGAATAAAAATAATGTTGATCAGTTTTTTGAATACCATAAAAGAAATGAATAGAACATTTTCGATAATATAAGAAAAAGTGATTTTCATGTTGGTTCACTTCAGCCAGGTAGAAGGCGTAGTGTTATTTTAGAAACGCCAACAAATGTCTGTGTGGAACCACATAATTTATATGACAACCAAATATATAAAGTTTCACCTGTAACTAAAAACTCTCAGCAAGTTAAAGGCCACTATGGAGATAAATTGAAAGAAATGCAGATGTTCCTTAACCAGATAAGCAATGCACTTCAACAGGCTCCATCTTTGTCAGAGTCAAAGGAACACACCATAGATATTCAAAAAATAACGGATGCCTTTGTGAAGGAGTTCCGTGGGATATTATTTGATAAAAATGGAAATTCTTCAGAGCGTTTATTCAATTTTTATGAGTGCTGCTATATATTTTTACCAAGAGCGCAGCCTCAAGATAAAATCGAAAGCTATAATTCAGCACTGCAAGCTTTTTCCATCTTTCGTTCATCTACTTTGAATAATAATGATGTAGGGTTTAATTTCAAATTATTCCCAGAAGTCAAACTGCCTGGGGAAAATCTTGAAACGGTATTCAAATACAAAAAAGGAAGTTTTGTCCGGGAGATAGCCAGAATTAACATTGCTCTACAAAAAGGAGAGGGTGGTTTATATAATTTAGGTGGGTTGGATTTTAAGGGATGCTTCTTTTCTGGACAGAACTTCAGTAACTATGATATTCAATATGTGAACTGGGGGACGTCATTGTTTGATCTTGATACTCCATGTATTTTTAATGCGCCTGCTTACAACAAGAGTAATGAAAAATCATTAGAACGCGTCAGCGAAAACGGTTTAAGTGGAGTCTTGTCTGATCGTAATAAAAAAATAAAACTCATCACGGGCGTGGCACCATTCGATGATATTTTATTTATGGATGATGACTTTGATGATCCTTCCACTAAGGATGATCCCGTGGAGAATAGTCCCCTTGTATAAAGTTCTAAAAGCAGTTTTCAATGATAAATAAATGGCGATTTTTACAAAGAGATAATAACGTAGATTGAAATAATATGTATTATTGATTGAGTAAACGGGATTATTCTTCACACTGCATCCATTTTGCTGTCACTACCAAAGTAAAAGGGGCTGCGATTTCACGTAATCCCTTGATTTATTTGATAAGTTGGCGGTGTCTGAACTGGTGCTGTAATTGGTTGAAATATTTCATCTAATGTCTGGTTCAACTTTCCTTAGCTGCTTGAAAGTTTTTTGATCTTACCCAGCAATACCAGCGTTACGGTGCACCACGCCTGACTGAATAACTGCGTGCTTAGAGTTACCACTGCAGCGCATAACCGTGGCAGCAGGCCCGGACAGAACAAACGGCTCAGGACATTATCGGTAGGGGACGCACTGCTAGTCTGTAAACTGAACCGACTGGGGCGCAGTATGTGGCATCTTGTCGTGCTGTTGGAGGAGCTGTGCGAACGTGGTATTAACTTTCGTGCTCTGGCCCAATCTATATTTGCCCAACAATGGGGGGACGGAAGCTGTAAAAGTAAAACAATCTGCGATCTCAGAGTTATTGTGTGATTTTTATGTGAGCAGAAGATATTCATCAGAAACGATTATGTAAATCATTTTATTTTGCCGACTGCCTGATTGTCGAAAGAAAAGAATACGCCCGTGTTTCCTGAATAGATTGACTTTTTTATCCAACCACACTTCAGCGCACTGCGTTTAAAAAATGCCTCATTCTTATGCGGAATATCATCATTTCATCATGATGTCTTTGATGAGCGGTGAACACAATACACTTGCGCTGTCTCTTCAGGATGAATCCCCTGGTCTGGTGCCTGTGGGCTGATGTTGCAGCAAAGCTAAGGTCGCTTAAACGCTACTCAGTATTCACTTTTCAGAGGATGAAATTTATGAACAGGACCAGTCTCCATTATTGTCGCCGCTCAGTACTTTCCTTATGGATATCTGCCTTGATATATGCCCCGCCCGGGATGGCGGCCTTCACTCCTGATGTTATTGGTGTGGTAAACGATGAGACTGTAGATGGCAGCCAAAAAGTAGATGAACGAGGTACAACAAATAACACTCATATTATCAACCATGGCCAGCAGAATGTTTATGGTGGGATATCTAATGAAAGTCTTATTGAATCTGGTGGATATCAAGATATAGGACGTCATAACAATTATGTGGGGCAGGCTAATAATACAACCATTAACGGGGGCAGACAGACAATTCATGACGGGGGTATTTCCACAGGTACAATAATCGAGAGTGGCAATCAGGACGTTTATACAGGTGGTATCAGCAATGGAACGACAATTAAGGGGGGTAATTCACACATAAGTGGGGGGACTGCGAATGGAACAATCATTGATGGTGGCAGCCAACGAGTAACAACTCAGGGGCATGTCGACAGTACAACGATAAATAAGTCTGGCTCTCAGGACGTAGTACAAGGAAGTCTGGCAACGAACACAACCATAAATGGTGGTCGACAGTATGTTGAACAGAGCACAGTAGAAACAACCACCATCAAAAATGGCGGTGAGCAAAGAGTATATGAGAGCCGTGCGCTGGACACTACGATTGAAGGCGGAACTCAGTCTCTGAATAGTAATTCAACGGCAAAAAATACGCAGATCTATTCTGGTGGTACGCAAATTGTTGATTACACCAGCACCTCGGATGTTATTGAAATTTATTCCGGTGGCGTGCTTGATGTTAGAGGTGGTATGGCAACAAATGTTACTCAGCACGATGGAGCCGCTTTAAAAGTAACGACTTACGATTTGACGGTGAGCGGTACGAATAGTGAAGGGGCATTCTCCATCCACAATAACGTGGCAGACAATGTGTTGCTGGAAAACGGTGGTCATTTAGACGTATATGGTTCGGCAACCAGGACGATAATTAAAGATAAAGGAACAATGTCAGTTTTAACGAATGCTAAAGCTGATGCGACCCGAATAGATAATGGCGGGGTTATGGATGTCGCCGGAAACGCGACCAATACCATAATCAATGGTGGTACACAGAATATTAATAATCATGGTATTGCCACTGGCACCAATATCAACAGTGGAACGCAAAATATCAAGAGCGGCGGGAAAGCTGACACGACAAATATATCCTCCGGGAGCCGGCAGATTGTTGAGAAAGATGGTACGGCAACTGGCAGCAATATTAGCGCTGGAGGCTCGCTGATTGTCTATACCGGCGGTATTGCACATGGGGTTAACCAGGAGACGGGCAGTGCTTTAGTTGCCAACACGGGCGCAGGGACTGATATCGAAGGATACAACAAGCTCTCTCGCTTCACTATTATCGGAGGAGAGGCTAATTATGTTGTGCTGGAAAATACCGGCGAACTGACGGTAGTGGCTAAAACCTCGGCGAAAAATACTACCATTGATGCTGGCGGTAAGCTGATTGTCCAGAAGGAGGCTAAAACAGATAGCACCAGACTTAATAATGGCGGCGTTCTGGAGGTTCAGGACGGTGGTGAGGCTAAGCATGTTGAGCAACAATCCGGCGGCGCATTAATTGCTTCCACGACCTCCGGAACACTTATCGAAGGAACCAACAGTTATGGTGATGCTTTCTACATCAGGAATTCAGAAGCTAAAAATGTAGTGCTGGAAAACGCTGGCTCATTAACAGTCGTCACTGGTTCCCGGGCAGTTGACACGATTATTAATGCCAACGGCAAAATGGATGTTTATGGAAAAGATGTTGGTACTGTACTTAATAGTGCGGGTACCCAAACAATATATGCCAGTGCCACTTCTGAAAAAGCAAATATCAAAGGTGGCAAGCAAACGGTATATGGTTTAGCCACTGAGGCAAATATCGAAAGTGGTGAACAAATTGTTGATGGTGGGTCAACAGATAAAACGCACATCAAAGGCGGCACGCAAACCGTTCAGAATTATGGTAAGGCGATCAATACCGATATCGTCTCTGGCCTACAACAAATTATGGCAAACGGGACAGCGGAAGGTTCCATTATTAATGGCGGTTCACAGGTAGTTAATGAGGGCGGTCTGGCTGAAAACTCGGTACTTAATGACGGCGGCACACTCGATGTGCGGGAGAAAGGCAGCGCTACGGGGATACAGCAGAGTAGCCAGGGCGCGTTGGTGGCAACCACCAGAGCGACGCGGGTCACAGGGACACGCGCTGATGGCGTCGCGTTCAGCATCGAGCAGGGTGCGGCGAACAATATCCTGCTGACAAATGGCGGCGTGTTAACCGTGGAGTCAGACACCTCTTCCGCCAAAACACAGGTCAATGCGGGCGGGCGGGAGATCGTCAAAACAAAAGCCACTGCGACAGGCACGACGCTCACCGGCGGCGAACAAATCGTCGAGGGTGTGGCGAATGAGACAACGATTAACGACGGCGGAATACAAACAGTTTCGGCTAACGGTGAGGCAGTAAAAACAACGATTAATGAAGGCGGTACGCTGACAGTCAACGATAATGGCAAAGCGACAGATATCATCCAGAACAGCGGTGCCGCTCTCCAGACGAGCACGGCTAACGGTATTGAAATCAGCGGTACTCACCAGTACGGCACCTTTTCCATTGCCGGAAATTTAGCGACCAATGCGTTGCTGGAAAATGGCGGTAATTTATTGGTATTAGCAGGTACCGAAGCCCGTGACTCCACGGTTGGCAAGGGTGGTGCAATGCAAAACCTGGGTCAGGACTCCGCCACAAAGGTTAACTCTGGCGGGCAATATACCCTTGGGCGGTCAAAAGATGAGTTTCAGGCTCTGGCCCGGGCAGAAGATCTCCAGGTCGCTGGCGGGACGGCAATCGTCTATGCAGGTACGCTGGCGGATGCATCGGTCAGTGGCGCGACAGGAAGCCTGTCGTTAATGACGCCACGGGATAATGTTACGCCAGTTAAACTCGAAGGGGCGATCCGGATTACCGATAGCGCGACATTAACTATCGGAAATGGCGTCGATACGACGCTTACCGACCTGACGGCTGCCAGCCGGGGCAGTGTCTGGCTTAACAGCAATAATTCCTGTGCAGGTACCAGCAACTGCGAATATAGAGTAAACAGTTTGCTCCTCAACGACGGTGATGTTTATTTATCAGCACAAACAGCAGCGCCTGCCACAACTAACGGTATCTACAATACGCTGACAACCAGTGAACTTTCCGGCAGCGGTAATTTCTACCTGCATACCAACGTTGCAGGCTCCCGGGGCGATCAACTGGTCGTCAACAACAACGCCACTGGTAATTTTAAAATCTTTGTTCAGGATACCGGCGTCAGCCCTCAGTCTGACGACGCGATGACGCTGGTGAAAACAGGGGGAGGGGATGCTTCGTTTACGCTGGGTAATACCGGCGGTTTCGTTGATCTTGGGACCTATGAGTATGTCCTGAAAAGCGACGGCAACAGCAACTGGAACCTGACCAATGATGTCAAACCCAACCCGGACCCCAACCCAAATCCGAAGCCGGATCCAAAACCAGACCCAAAACCGGATCCGAAACCAGACCCGACTCCCGATCCAACGCCGACACCCGTCCCGGAGAAACGCATCACGCCTTCTACGGCAGCCGTACTCAATATGGCAGCAACATTACCGTTGGTCTTTGATGCTGAGCTAAACAGTATTCGCGAGCGGTTGAACATAATGAAAGCGAGTCCACACAACAATAATGTCTGGGGGACGACGTATAACACCCGTAATAATGTCACCACCGATGCGGGTGCCGGGTTTGAGCAGACGCTGACCGGAATGACGGTGGGGATCGATAGCCGTAATGATATTCCTGAGGGGATTGCGACGCTGGGCGCTTTTATGGGTTATTCCCATTCACATATCGGTTTTGATCGTGGAGGACATGGCAGTGTGGGCAGTTATTCTCTGGGGGGCTATGCCAGCTGGGAACATGAAAGTGGTTTCTATCTGGACGGTATCGTGAAGCTGAACCGCTTTGAAAGTAACGTAGCCGGTAAAATGAGCAGCGGTGGAGCCGCCAACGGCAGTTATCGCAGCAACGGGCTGGGCGGTCACATTGAAACCGGGATGCGATTTACCGATGGTAACTGGAACCTGACGCCGTATGCATCGTTAACGGGGTTCACCGCTGATAACCCCGAATATCATTTATCCAATGGCATGGAATCGAAATCAGTCGATACCCGCAGTATATATCGTGAACTGGGCGCAACGCTGAGTTACAACATGCGTCTGGGGAACGGCATGGAAGTTGAGCCGTGGCTGAAGGCGGCTGTGCGCAAAGAATTTGTCGATGATAACCGGGTGAAAGTGAATAATGACGGTAATTTTGTCAATGATTTGTCGGGCAGACGTGGAATATACCAGGCAGGTATTAAAGCCTCATTCAGCAGTTCGTTAAGCGGGAATCTCGGGGTGGGGTATAGCCATGGTGCCGGTGTGGAATCCCCGTGGAACGCAGTGGCTGGTGTGAACTGGTCGTTCTGACCATCAACGAAAAAGCCCACATCTGTGGGCTTTCATATCACCAGGAGCCGCGGCTCCTTTGCGTATCCTTTTTTGTCTCCTCACCGTCTGGTCGGTGTCCTGCTGAGACTGCTAACTTCCTGTTTTTATTGGTGTTGTCCTTACACCGTCCAATCATGATTGGTGGAGCTGGCGGGAGTTGAACCCGCGTCCGAAATTCCTACATCCTCGGTACTACATGCTTAGTCAGTCTTTACATTCGCTTGCCAGCTGCGGACGGACACGCCACTAACAAACTAGCCTGATTAAGTTTTAACGCTTCAACCCCAGGCAGGGCTTCCACGCGATCTCTTTTGGGTTTGACCTCTCTTGATCCCCGTCCTAAGAGCGGAGGCTAGGGAGAGAGGGCTCTAAGCAGGTTATTAAGCTGCTAAAGCGTAGTTTTCGTCGTTTGCGACTATTTTTTGCGGCTTTTTACGAGGCCAACCGCCCCTCGGCATGCACCTTGGGTTTCGCAAATCCCGTCGAATCCAGAATCAGCCCCAATGTGTGACGGTAAGTATACCAGATTCATGAGTGCCATGACCAGCCTCAATGGCGTTATCATTAAAGATTTAGCACCCATGTAGCCTGATTTTTATTCGATTAAGCAATGGGATGGCAACATTTGTGTCGGAAGTGATAGCCAATAAGATGTTCATTCGCGCCGCCGGAGAGGGAGGCGCGGTGAGGAACTGGTCAATAATTGCAGTGCAGGTTTAACGGTGGGCGTTTTTCATGATACGCGCTTTATCCACCTGCCATTCGCGTTCTTTGATATCTGAACGTTTATCATGCTGTTTCTTACCTTTGGCGACGCCGATTTTTACTTTGCACCAGGCATTTTTCCAGTACAGGGAGAGCGCCACTACGGTATAGCCTTCTCGATTGACGCGACCGTACAATGAGTCCAGTTCGCGCTGGTTGAGAAGTAACTTGCGGGTACGGGTAGGATCGCACACCACATGCGTGGAGGCCACAGCCATTGGCGTGATGTTAGCGCCAAACAGAAATGCCTCTCCGTCACGCAGAAGGACGTAGCTGTCGCTGATATTGGCTTTTCCTGCGCGCAGGGATTTAACCTCCCAGCCTTGCAGGGCAAGTCCCGCCTCGAACTCTTCTTCGATAAAGTATTCGTGACGGGCGCGCTTGTTAAGCGCGATGGTCGCTGAACCAGGTTTATGTGCTTTTTTCTTCGTCATAAGCGTCGTGAATCATCGGTAATCTGAAATCGAAAACACCCCATATCAATCCTGCGGGGGACAAGGCTCTATCTTAGCATGAACCCGATGTTACCCAGCGCCGGGATAGCGTTTTTTTTACAGCAGGATAAATGATATTATTTGTTGGATTTTTGTTGATGGAAATTGTTATGCCTCAGATTAGCCGGACCGCACTGGTACCCTACAGCGCGGAGCAAATGTATCAGTTAGTGAATGACGTTCAGTCTTATCCTCAGTTTTTGCCGGGTTGTACCGGAAGTCGGATTCTGGAGTCCACTCCTGGGCAGATGACTGCGGCGGTAAATGTCTCTAAGGCTGGGATCAGCAAAACGTTTACTACCCGCAACCAGTTGACCAGTAACCAAAGTATTCTTATGAATCTGGTGGATGGGCCGTTCAAGAAATTGATCGGTGGATGGAAGTTTACGCCGCTGAGCCAGGAGGCGTGTCGTATCGAGTTTCATCTCGACTTTGAGTTTACCAATAAGTTGATTGAACTCGCCTTTGGTCGCGTGTTTAAAGAGCTGGCGGCTAATATGGTCCAGGCTTTTACGGTTCGTGCGAAAGAGGTTTACAGTGCCAGGTAAAATTGCCGTTGAGGTGGCTTATGCGCTACCTGAGAAGCAGTACCTGCAGCGTGTGACGCTGCAGGAGGGTGCGACGGTTGAAGAAGCTATTCGCGCCAGTGGCTTGCTGGAATTGCGTACCGATATCGATTTAACTAAAAACAAAGTCGGCATTTACAGCCGTCCGGCCAAACTGAGCGATACGGTGCATGATGGCGATCGGGTGGAGATTTATCGTCCTCTCATTGCCGATCCGAAAGAGCTTCGCAGGCAACGAGCAGAAAAATCAGCGAATAAATAACAGACAGAAAAAAGGTGCTCATTGAGCACCTTTTTTAACCTCTTTGAGAGCAACTTTATTATTAGTTACCACTCAGCGCAGGTTTGTTATCAATGTTGGCCAACACACCGCTACTGTTAAAGGTCAGCGTCAGCGTTTGCTGCGTTACACCTTCATGACCAGGTTGCTGGCGGAAGACATAGAACCAGGTATTCGTACCAAATGGATCGGACATCAGCGGTGTACCCAATGCGTACGCAACTTGTTGTTGCGTCATGCCAACACGTATTTTGGATACGTCGTTAGCGGTCAGATAATTCCCCTGGTTGATGTCAGGACGGTAAACCACTCGCTCCAGAGTGGAACAGCCTGCGGTCAACATCAATAGTACTGCTGCTGCAGCAGTCAGCGTTTTACAGCGCATAGTGATTTGATTCCTTTTCGGGCCCGAGCAGTACGTGGCTCATCTGTAATATGCCGATGATAATAGACCTTTCATCACTTTAAAACCTTTTGCTTTCCGGTCCTACGGCGTTTTGCTGTTTACTCTGACCGTGAAGCAGGAAAAAAGTTTACGCCGCAAGCAGTTCTTTCGCATTCGCCAGTGTGTTACGTGTGACTTCACTGCCACCAAGCAGGCGCGCCAGCTCTTGTAACCGCGCTTTTTTGTCCAGCGACTCCATATGCGTTTCTGTCATCGCACCATCGGTTTCTTTGCTGACAAAATAGTGTTGATGACCACATCCCGCGACTTGTGGCAGGTGGGTAACACACATCACCTGAGTTGATTCGCCGAGTTGACGCAGCAGTTTGCCAACAACTGCCGCTGTTGGGCCGCTAATCCCTACATCCACTTCATCAAAAATCAGTGCCGGGGTTTCCATTTTACGCGCCGTGATGACCTGAATTGCCAATGCGATGCGTGACAATTCACCACCGGATGCGACTTTGGCAATAGGCTGCATTGGCTGACCTGGGTTGGTGGTTACCCGAAATTCAATACGATCAGCGCCGTCAGCGCCCAGGTGATGCTCGTCAAATTTAACATCAATCGTAAACTGCCCATGCGGCATAGAGAGTGCATGCATACTGTCGGTGATCAGCTGTGCAAGTTCTTCTGCATAGTGCTGGCGTTGCTGGTGTAATGCGTTCGCGGTTTCCAGTGCCTGCTGATGATGTTTCGTTACCGCCAGCGCGAGCGTTTCTTGTGAGTCGGCCTGATCGTCCAGTTGCTGCTGTTCTTCCAGTAGCGACTGGTAATACTGTGGCAATGCCTCAGGGCTGACGTGATGTTTACGTGCCAGCGAAATCTGTTTTGAGATGCGCTGTTCAAGTTCAAACAGTCGGTTAGGATCGAGGTCCAGACGATCGCAGTAGTGGCGCAGTTCATCGCTGGCTTCAGCAATCTGGATGGTAGCTTCTTCCAGCATATCAAGTACGCCGGACAGTTTGCTGTCCATGCCAATCAATTCGCTCACCAGTTGTTTAGCCGTGTAAAGCTGACTTTGCAGGTTTGCGTCTTCACCGTCGGCCATTAATGCCAATGCATTCTGGCTGGTGGTCAGCAATTGACCGCTGTTCGCCAGACGTTTGTACTCTTCGTCGATTTGCTCAAACTCTCCGGGCTGCGGATTAAATTCGTTAAGTTCTTTTAATTGGTATTGCAGCAGTTCTGCACGGGCGGCGCGTTCCTGACTTAACTGTTGATGATGCGCGAGGTCACGGCAGCTTTGATGCCACAACTGATAACGTGCGGTCATTTCCTGGAGTAGAGAGGTTTCATTGGCATAGCCATCAAGCAGGAATTTTTGGTGCTCGGGTTTGGTGAGTAACTGATGAGCGTGCTGACCATGGATCTGAATCAGCAACTGACCCAGTTCGCGCAGTTGTGAAAGAGGAACCGCTGTACCGTTGATAAAACCACGGGAGCGACCATCGCTGCTGATTACGCGACGAAGCAAACATTCATGCCCGTCTTCAAGCTGGTTTTCTTCCAGCCAGCGCAGGGCCGCTGGCGTATCTTTCAGAGAAAAACGGGCGCACAGGTCAGCGCGAGCAGCGCCGGTACGCACCATGTCGGCTTCAGCGCGACCACCGAGACAAAGACCGAGGGCATCTATTGCAATAGATTTACCCGCGCCGGTCTCGCCAGTTATTACGGTCATGCCGCTATGAAAATCAATCTCAAGCTCACGAACGATAGCAAAGTTGCTGATGGTCAGTTGTGCCAACATAGTTGTTTTCCTGTATGAAAAACCATTACTGTTATTGTGTACAGTATAAACTGGTTTTATATACAGTAAAGAGGCTGGCGTGAAATTAGAATAATTTTTTTGACCAGCCGAGCTTGGTGCTTAATGTATTGAAATAACTGTAATCTTTCGGATGAATCAGATTCAGATGGTAATCACAGCGACGAATCAGGACATCTTCACCTTCCTGAATCGGCAGTGCTATCTGGCTGTCGCAACTGATTTCCAGGTCGTTACGGCGATGCGAAAAACGCAGACGGATCGTGCTGCTGCTGTTTATGACCAGTGGTCGTGCTGACAACGTATGCGGGAACATGGGCACCAGGGTAATCGCATCCAGAGAGGGTGTGAGAATAGGACCGCCCGCAGAGAGGGAATAGGCGGTGGAGCCTGTTGGCGTCGAAATAATCAGTCCATCGGAACGCTGAGAAAACGCAAAGATCTCGTCGATATACACTTCGAACTCAATCATATGCGCCACTTTGCCAGGATGAAGTACCACTTCGTTAATCGCGGTGCTGATGCGTTTCTGGCAATCTTGCTGACAAACTTGCGCTTCCAGCAAAAAACGTTTCTCGCTGATGTAGTGGCCTTCCAGCACATCGGCTAATTGTTGCTGGGCGTTATCGGGGTCAAGGTCAGTCAGGAAACCCAGGTTGCCACGGTTGATTCCAATAACTTTAATATCGTAACGGGCGAGTGTGCGCGCCGCGCCCAGCATATTACCGTCGCCACCAACAACTACCGCGAGATCTGCCAGTTGCCCAATCTCCGCGAGCGTGCCAGTTTTCACATTCTTCAGTTGCAGTTCGTGAGCGATTTGTTGCTCAACGATGACCTCGTAACCTTTTGCGCACAGCCAGCGGTAGAGCATTTCATGTGTTGTCAGTGCAGTGGGGTGCCGTGGGTGTCCCACAATGCCAATACACTTGAAATGATTATTCATTTTTCCGAGGTCCTTGTTGCGAAGATTGATGACAATGTGAGTGCTTCCCTTGAAACCCTGAAACTGATCCCCATAATAAGCGAAGTTAGCGAGATGAATGCGAAAAAAACGCGGAGAAATTCATGAGTAGTAAAGAACAGAAAACGCCTGAGGGGCAAGCCCCGGAAGAAATTATCATGGATCAGCACGAAGAGATTGAGGCAGTTGAGCCAGAAGCTTCTGCTGAGCAGGTGGATCCGCGCGATGAAAAAATTGCGAATCTCGAAGCTCAGCTGGCTGAAGCCCAGACCCGTGAACGTGACGGCATTTTGCGCGTAAAAGCCGAAATGGAAAACCTGCGTCGTCGTACTGAACTGGATATTGAAAAAGCTCACAAATTCGCGCTGGAGAAATTCATCAACGAATTGCTGCCGGTAATCGATAGTCTGGATCGCGCGCTGGAAGTGGCTGATAAAGCTAACCCGGATATGTCCGCGATGGTTGAAGGCATTGAGTTGACGCTGAAGTCGATGCTGGATGTGGTGCGTAAATTTGGCGTTGAAGTTATCTCTGAAACCAACGTGCCGCTGGACCCGAATGTGCATCAGGCCATCGCAATGGTGGAATCTGACGACGTAGCGCCGGGTAACGTACTGGGCATTATGCAGAAGGGTTATACGCTGAACGGTCGTACGATTCGTGCGGCGATGGTTACTGTAGCGAAGGCGAAGTAAATATCTGATGGCCGACGCGAAGTCGGCCATTTTTTTAGCTTAAAAAATCCTGTACTTCCAGCCACGGCGTGTTGAAATCATCTATTTTTTTATATTCGTTCATTGGCAGAACGACCACGTTATAGGTGTCAGATCCTTCATTCAGATCAAAAATCTGAAAGCCCCTTTTATTGAGTTCGGTTTGGATGCGTTCAAAGATTTCGTCAAGGTAACGGTCTCCGGCTTCACAGACATCGGAGATTTCATCCTCTTGGGTTATTTCGACAAGAAGACTCCTTAATTCCTCAGAAGCTGTCAGGTTTTTTGTGAGCTCATAAAAGCGATCTGCAGCAAAATTAGCCAGCTCACCTTCTTCATCTTCACCTTTCCAGTCAACGAGTTGAATTAGTCCTTCACCGCGCAGAACCTGTAAAAATGCCTGCGCCAGGTCATGATTTCCGAGATCGCCTCCACTGCAATCGAGAACGTCTTGTAATCCATATTCGTCTTCATCTTCGTCTTCAAAGATTTCAGGTTGCGTCGAAAGTTGAGAGAAAATAGTGGGCCATAAGGTTGGGGTGTGCTGTAAAAAAACGCTGGCGACGACGTTGAGATCGTCTGCAAAATCCTTATCCCATTCAATTAAATAATCTTCTGACATAACATCAATATCCTTTCCGAATGTTTGAAAAGACATTATTACATTGCTAAGTAAATGACAGGAATTGATGGAATCCTAAAAGACGGCGATAAAAAAAAAGGCGAACCGGAGTTCGCCATTGCGTTACTCCGCCACGCTCTCGCGTAGCGGTTTCACAGGAAAAACTTTTACCTGCTTAATCATATTGTCCTGAACGTCGAGAATATCAATATCGTACTCGCCAATACGCACGCGGGTGCCTGCTACCGGGATCTCCTCCAGCGCTTCCAGAATGACGCCGTTAACAGTACGAGCATCATCTTCCGGTAGATGCCAGTTAAAGGCTTTGTTAATTTCTCGCACGTTGGCAGTGCCATCAATAATCACCGAACCGTCGTTTTGTGGCGTAACTTCTTCGGCAAGTGTTGGCGACATCGACGTGGTGAAATCGCCGACAATCTCTTCCAGAATATCTTCAACCGTCACCAGCCCCTGAATGTCTCCATACTCGTTGACGACCAGGCCGACTTTCTTTTTGTTGCGCTGAAACTTCACCAACTGCGTGCTGAGCGGCGTACCTTCCGGGACAAAATAGATCTCGTCCGCGGCGCGTAGCATGGTTTCTTTGGTGAACTCTTTTTTCTCCGACATGAGTCGCCAGGCTTCACGCACACGCAGCATACTGATGGCGTCGTCCAGCGAATCACGGTAGAGCACGATGCGCCCGTGAGGTGAGTGGGAGAGTTGGCGCAGAATCGATTTCCAGTCATCGTTGATATCAATACCGATAATTTCACTGCGCGGCACCATGATGTCATCAACGGTCATTTTTTCCAGATCGAGCACCGACAGCAGCATATCCTGATTGCGACGGGAAATTTGTGAGCGCGATTCGTGCACGATAGTGCGCAACTCTTCTTTGCTCAAAGAGCCGCTAACCACGATATCGGTTTTGATACCCATCATGCGCATCAGCATACGGGTGATAGCATTCAGCAACCAGACCAGCGGCATCATCAAAATTTGCAGCGGAGCCAGCAGAAAACTACTCGGATAAGCGACTTTTTCCGGGTACAGCGCGGCAATGGTTTTCGGCAATACCTCAGCAAAAACCAGCACGACAAAAGTCAGCACACCAGTCGCAATTGCCACGCCCGCATCGCCGTACAAACGCATCCCAACAATAGTGCCTAGCGCGGAGGCAAGAATATTGACCAGGTTATTGCCGATTAACACCAGGCTAATCAGGCGGTCTGGCTTACGCAGCAATTTTTCGACGCGTTTGGCCGAGCGATTACCCTGTTTCGCCATATGTCGCAGACGATAGCGGTTGAGGGTCATCATTCCGGTTTCGGACCCGGAAAAATAGGCTGAAATGACCACCATGATGATCAGAATAATGATCAACGTAGTAGTAGAAATGTGTTCCAGGGGAAACTCCTTTTCTGGGTTTAGCTGATTAACTGCTGGACAATTCGGCTGCCGAAGTAGGCCAGTGTCAGAATGACTGCACCCGCAACGTTAAACCAGACGACGCGGCGTCCACGCCATCCTTCATGATAATGTCCCCACAGCAGCACAATATAGACAAACCACGCCACGATAGAGAGCACGGCCTTGTCGATATTTTCCATGCTAAATAAGTTGTGCATGTAGAACAGGCCAGTGCAAAGCGTGAGCGTTAGCAGCACCACGCCAATCTGCGTGATGTGGAACATTTTACGCTCGATACTCATCAATGGCGGCATTTCCTGGTTAAACGCCAGCTTCTTGTTCTTCAGTTGGTAATCAATCCACGCCAGTTGCAGCGCGTACAGGGCGGCGATAATCAGCGTGGCATAGGAAAAGAGCGATAAGCCAATGTGCACCAGCATCCCAGGCGTTGCTTCCAGATGGGTGATGTATTCATTGGGCATGAAGGTCGCCAGCGCCAGGTTGATAAGCGCAAAGGCATAGACAATGGGTAGCAGCAACCAGCCACGATTGCGAGAAGCCACAATGGTCATTACCGTACAGATCATCAAACTGACCAATGAACCAACGTTCAGCAGGCTGAGGTTTTGTCCGCTATCACCGTCGGGCAGGATGCGGGCTTCCAGAGCGATTGCGTGGCAGACCAGCGCAATGACCGCAGAAATAATAGCCATGCGCCGCCAGCCGCCGTTTTTTTGCAGCAGACCGGGAACAATCAGCGCAAGACTGACGGAGTAGGCGACAAGCGCGAGCAGAGCAAAAACGGGCATAGTAATGTCGACAGTTTGAGCAATAAGAAAGAGAAGCAGTATAGCGTCAGGTGAACGCTGCTCCAACCGTTGCATAACAACAAAGACGCCTTCATGTTATACTGCGGCAAAATACTGATGATGTGTCGCGATTGCGGCCAACCGTTTCCACCCCAGGCGAGAGACAATGTTTGATAATTTAACCGATCGTTTGTCGCGCACGCTGCGCAATATCAGTGGCCGTGGACGCCTCACTGAAGACAACGTAAAAGATACGCTGCGCGAAGTGCGCATGGCGCTGCTGGAGGCGGACGTCGCTCTGCCGGTAGTGCGTGAGTTTATCAATCGCGTAAAAGAGAAAGCGGTTGGTCATGAAGTTAATAAGAGCCTGACGCCGGGGCAGGAGTTCGTCAAAATCGTCCGTAACGAACTGGTTGCGGCGATGGGCGAAGAGAACCAGACCCTGAATCTGGCTGCGCAACCGCCAGCGGTGGTACTGATGGCGGGCCTGCAAGGTGCCGGTAAAACAACCAGCGTGGGCAAGCTCGGTAAGTTCCTGCGCGAGAAGCACAAGAAAAAAGTGTTGGTGGTTTCTGCCGACGTTTATCGTC
This sequence comes from Escherichia sp. WS568, assembly GCF_046486085.1. Lineage (NCBI taxonomy): Bacteria > Pseudomonadati > Pseudomonadota > Gammaproteobacteria > Enterobacterales > Enterobacteriaceae > Escherichia > Escherichia sp. WS568. The sequence continues at coordinate 16,069 of NZ_JBJQMC010000011.1, read as the reverse complement.
CGGCGGCAATCAAACAGCTGGAGACGCTGGCAGAGCAGGTGGGCGTTGATTTCTTCCCTTCTGATGTTGGTCAGAAGCCGGTAGATATCGTTAACGCGGCGCTGAAAGAAGCCAAACTGAAATTCTACGACGTGCTGCTGGTGGATACCGCCGGTCGTCTGCACGTTGACGAAGCGATGATGGACGAGATCAAACAAGTCCATGCGTCGATTAATCCGGTTGAAACCCTGTTTGTGGTTGACGCCATGACCGGTCAGGATGCGGCCAATACGGCAAAAGCATTTAATGAAGCGTTATCGCTTACCGGCGTAGTGTTGACCAAAGTGGACGGCGATGCCCGCGGCGGTGCGGCGCTGTCTATTCGTCACATCACTGGCAAACCGATCAAGTTCCTCGGTGTTGGCGAGAAAACTGAGGCGCTGGAGCCGTTCCATCCGGACCGCATCGCGTCGCGCATTCTCGGCATGGGCGACGTACTGTCACTGATCGAAGATATTGAAAGCAAAGTTGACCGCGCGCAGGCAGAGAAATTAGCCAGCAAGCTGAAAAAAGGCGACGGCTTCGATCTCAACGATTTTCTTGAGCAACTGCGCCAGATGAAAAATATGGGCGGCATGGCCAGCCTGATGGGCAAACTGCCGGGCATGGGGCAGATCCCGGATAACGTCAAGTCGCAGATGGACGATAAAGTGCTGGTGCGTATGGAAGCCATCATCAACTCGATGACGATGAAAGAGCGCGCTAAGCCAGAAATCATCAAAGGTTCGCGTAAACGCCGTATCGCTGCCGGTTGCGGTATGCAGGTGCAGGACGTTAACCGTCTTCTGAAACAGTTCGACGACATGCAGCGCATGATGAAGAAAATGAAGAAGGGCGGAATGGCAAAGATGATGAGAAGCATGAAAGGGATGATGCCGCCGGGATTTCCTGGTCGCTAAATGACCTTATGCGACAGAGTTATTAACTGCTGATTGCATTTTCTCCAGAAATCAGTAAAATTTTCGGGCTTTTAATATGACACCGGACTCCGTTCCTCGATGGGGTCCGGTTGTTTTATTCACACAAGAGGATGTTATGGTAACTATTCGTTTAGCACGTCACGGCGCTAAAAAGCGTCCGTTCTACCAGGTTGTTGTCGCTGACAGCCGTAATGCACGCAACGGTCGCTTCATCGAGCGCGTTGGTTTCTTCAACCCAATCGCTAGCGAAAAAGAAGAAGGCACTCGCCTGGATCTGGATCGCATCGCTCACTGGGTTGGCCAGGGCGCAACTATTTCTGATCGCGTTGCTGCGCTGATCAAAGAAGTAAACAAAGCAGCTTAATCTGTCACGGTGGTCATGATGAGCAAACAACTCACCGCGCAAGCACCTGTTGATCCCATCGTTTTGGGAAAAATGGGTTCGTCTTACGGTATTCGTGGGTGGCTCAGAGTGTTTTCTTCCACCGAAGACGCCGAAAGCATTTTTGACTATCAGCCCTGGTTTATCCAGAAGGCGGGTCAGTGGCAGCAAGTCCAGCTGGAAAGCTGGAAGCACCACAATCAGGACATGATCATCAAGCTGAAAGGCGTTGACGATCGTGATGCGGCGAACCTGCTGACGAATTGTGAAATTGTCGTGGATTCATCGCAGTTGCCTCAGCTTGAAGAGGGTGACTACTACTGGAAAGACCTGATGGGCTGCCAGGTAGTAACCACTGAAGGCTACGATCTCGGTAAAGTCGTCGATATGATGGAAACCGGATCTAATGACGTTCTCGTCATTAAGGCAAACCTGAAAGATGCGTTTGGTATCAAGGAACGTCTCGTACCGTTCCTCGATGGGCAGGTTATCAAGAAAGTCGATCTCACTACTCGTTCAATCGAAGTAGATTGGGATCCTGGTTTTTAAACCACCGGATAAACGGTAAAAGACGGCGCTATGTGGATTGGCATAATTAGCCTGTTTCCTGAAATGTTCCGCGCAATTACCGATTACGGGGTAACTGGCCGGGCAGTTAAAAATGGCCTGCTGAGCATCCAGAGCTGGAGTCCTCGCGACTTCACGCATGACCGGCACCGTACCGTGGACGATCGTCCTTACGGCGGCGGACCGGGGATGTTAATGATGGTGCAACCCTTGCGGGACGCCATTCATGCAGCAAAAGCCGCGGCGGGTGAAGGCGCAAAGGTGATTTATCTGTCACCACAGGGACGCAAGCTTGATCAAGCGGGCGTCAGCGAGCTGGCAACGAATCAAAAATTGATTCTGGTGTGCGGTCGCTACGAAGGTATAGATGAGCGCGTGATCCAAACCGAAATTGATGAAGAATGGTCAATCGGCGATTACGTTCTCAGTGGTGGTGAGTTACCAGCAATGACGCTGATTGACTCCGTTTCCCGGTTTATTCCGGGAGTACTGGGACATGAGGCCTCGGCAACGGAAGATTCCTTTGCTGAAGGATTGCTGGATTGCCCGCACTATACGCGGCCTGAGGTGTTAGAAGGGATGGAAGTTCCGCCAGTGTTACTGTCGGGCAACCATGCCGAGATACGTCGCTGGCGTTTGAAACAGTCGCTGGGCCGTACCTGGCTTAGAAGACCTGAACTTCTGGAAAACCTGGCTCTGACTGAAGAGCAAGCAAGGTTGCTGGCGGAGTTCAAAACGGAACACGCACAACAGCAACATAAACATGATGGGATGGCGTAAGCCCCCGAGATATCAGTTTACCCAGGATAAGAGATTAAATTATGAGCAACATTATTAAGCAACTTGAACAAGAGCAGATGAAGCAGGACGTACCTTCCTTCCGTCCGGGTGATACCGTGGAAGTGAAAGTATGGGTTGTTGAAGGTTCCAAAAAACGTCTGCAGGCATTCGAGGGCGTGGTTATCGCTATTCGTAACCGCGGTCTGCACTCTGCATTCACTGTTCGTAAAATTTCCAACGGCGAAGGCGTTGAGCGTGTCTTCCAGACTCACTCTCCGGTAGTTGACAGCATTTCTGTCAAACGTCGTGGTGCTGTTCGTAAAGCTAAACTGTACTACCTGCGTGAGCGTACTGGTAAGGCTGCTCGTATCAAAGAGCGTCTTAACTAAGATTTCGCTTAAGCGACATCCTGTTAAGAAGGGCTGGCCAATTGGCTGGCCCTTTTTTTATCTATCAAAATTGCGTTTACGGTGCACTAATCACCACAGCGACGCGGCGGTTCTCGGCGCGGCCCTGGGCGGTCTTGTTACTGGCTATGGGATATTTTTTTCCTAAACCCTGTGTGGTGAGATTGCTGCGCGGAATTTGTCCACCCATAGCCCATGCATCGGCCACGACATTCGCCCGTTTTAATGATAAGACTTCGTTGTAACTGTCTTCACCATAGTTGTCGGTGTGTCCATCCATACGGGCATGTGTTAGCCCTGTCGAGGCCAATTTGGCTGCCATGGTTTGGATTTGTTGCTGGCTTTCCGGGAGCAATTTGTAGTCATTTTTTGCGAACAGAATGGCATCTGATAAGCCCAGCGACCAGTCGCCGGCGGATTCAGTAAATCCATAAGATTGCATAGCGGCGACTTGCTCAGGAGTAAACTTTCCCTGAGGGGACTGGCAGCCAGTAAGTATTAGCGAGGTGAAAATCAGGGGTGCTACCAGGTGCTTTATCATATCGATATATCCTTGTTATCTCACCAGCTTTTCGGCACGCTGGTGTTTGGCCTGATACATATTGTGATCGGCAAGCTCTTGTAAATTTTCCGCAGAGGCGTGCTCAATGGTCATCGCGTAACCAATGCTTAATGTCATGGTAGTCTGATGGCCATTATGAAGATCAAACGGGAGATTAAAAATTTGTGTCAGTGCTGAGCATATCTGCTGCACTTCAGATTCCGATTGTACATCATAGAGCACCATAGCGAATTCATCGCCGCCCAGGCGGTATGCTTTATGTCGCAGCCCGCCAAATTCAGTTAACCGTTTTGCTATTTCAATCAAGACTCTATCGCCCGTCGCATGACCCCAGGTATCATTGATATATTTGAAATTATCGCCATCAAGAAATAGTAACGCCGACGTTTTTCGGGCATCGGAACTGTTCATCAACGTGTTGATACCGCTACGAAACGCTGCGCGGTTAGCCAGCCCGGTTAATGGGTCATGTAGTGCGGTACGTAGAAGCTGCGCATTTTTGGCCTGTAAACGAAGCTGCCACTCTTCCATTTCATCCAGCAGACTGTTGAAGTCGAGAGCGAAGCGGTGAAACTCTGCGATACGTTCTTCCGAAACTCGTCGGGAAAAATTGCGGTTGGAACGCACATCATGTACGACATCGGTGATGTTTTTTAACGCTTCAACCAGACCATTGTGCAAATGGCGGGTGAGGGTAATTGCGATGCCTGACGCTAGCAGAATGCAGGCGGTCAGGACAGCGAGCGAAAACCAGATGAAATGGCTGATTGAACTGTCGCGAGCGGTTAAGCGAACTTCGCCAATGGTTTCACCATTGTGACGAATCGGCTGAATGATGGGGGCAGGGAAGAGCCAGTGGCTTATGAAATTACTGAAAGTATCGCCTGGATCCTTACGGGTGTAATGCCAGGATGCCAGAATATTTTGCTGCTTATCACGCACTTCTGCAGTTGAAAATTGGCCTTGCTGCCCCAGCGCTGCCAGTGTTTCAGTTGCTGCAGGGCCATCGGCAAAAACGACCGCTGCTTCCAGACTGTAAGTCATTGTTGCTGCTGTCAGTGCCAGGTTTTTTTGCGCGTACTGTTTCAGGGTCAGCACCGAGGTCACGGAAAGCAGCAACCAGATCAGCATCATAGTGATAAATATGCTGGTCATACTGATGTTGCGTAATGCTCTTTTAAACGTGGGGCGCTTATGAAGAGAATTATCGTTATCCATCATTTTTCTTCCGTGCGAGCATTAAGACATCCGGGTTGACCTTTACACCGCTACGCGATAAGGCATCCAGGTTTACGGCAAATCTGACGTCATTATTGTGGATGATTAGACAAAAGGCGCTACCAATAATGCACTCGGTATTTTGTTCGGCAATTAATAATAACGCCTTTGACGGATATTGTTCGGTTAATTCCATCTGGAATGTCGGTGACTCGTTGCCAAAATAAAAACCATTGCAGCCTGAAATCATCGCCTCTTGTTGAGTGTGAATGATGACAGGTAGATAAGGCAAAGATGTCGTGCCATTCTCTTGTAGGGCGTTACTAAAATGTGAAGATGAAAAGATACATAACTTTGGTGGCCCTGATAGCGCAGGCCAGCGGGTGTAACTGACAATACCGGAAACCATCATACGCACGTTTTTCGCAACGTCAGAAGGTTCCTGAGCGAGTATTGGTGCTCCCGTCAGCAGGAGAATCAGCAGTAAGAACAGTCGGTGAGAAAAACGCATTCAGGGATCCTCACCATCTTCGCTCGAAATGCATCGATATTTTTTCAGAATGCTCATTAAAATATCATTCTTTCATGCGGTCGTCATCAATGTGAGAAATAAAACACAATGAGTAGAATCTCATGTTTAATTTATTTGTGGGGGTTTAATTAATTTAATCGTATTGTGCTGGCATTTTCATCAGCCCCTTTTTGCCATACTTCATGCAGTTGGCTGGCATTTTCAACATTGTTGCAGCTGGCAGGAAAGCTTTTACCGGAAAGTCCTCGGGCATAAGTAAAATCGGTCTGGCAAGTTTTCTTTTGTCCTTCGGCATATCCTTTAAGGTATAGACCGCGATCCGCCTGTGAATCGCTAAATGCATCGTCATCTTTTATGGCGTTGCCCGATATCGCATCTTCCATACCAACATCATACCAGTCGGTGCTGGTCAAGGTTGGCGCGTGAGTATAAGGATCAATCTGACATCCGCTAACCAGTAAAGCCAACAAGGGGGCGATAAACTTTTTCATCATTTCTTTCTCCTTTTTCAAAGCATAGCGGATTGTTTTCAAAGGTGGTGTAAATTTATTTATACATAAACAAGGGTTAAAAGCGCGAATAAATTGCTTGTGTAAAGAAAAATGTACGAAATATGGATTGAAAACTTTACTTTATGTGTTATCGTTACGTCATCCTCGCTGAGGATCAACTATCGCAAACGAGCATAAACAGGATCGCCATCATGCAAAAAGACGCGCTGAATAACGTACATATTACCGACGAACAAGTTTTAATGACTCCGGAACAACTGAAGGCCGCTTTTCCATTAAGCCTGCAACAGGAAGCCCAGATTGCTGACTCGCGTAAAACCATTTCAGATATTATCGCCGGGCGCGATCCTCGTCTGTTGGTAGTATGTGGTCCTTGTTCCATTCATGATCCGGAAACTGCTCTGGAATATGCTCGTCGATTTAAAGCCCTTGCCGCAGAGGTCAGCGATAGCCTCTATCTGGTAATGCGCGTCTATTTTGAAAAACCCCGTACCACTGTCGGTTGGAAAGGGTTGATTAACGATCCCCATATGGATGGCTCTTTTGATGTAGAAGCCGGGCTGCAGATCGCGCGTAAATTGCTGCTTGAGCTGGTGAATATGGGACTGCCACTGGCGACGGAAGCGTTAGATCCGAATAGCCCGCAATACCTGGGCGATCTGTTTAGCTGGTCAGCAATTGGTGCTCGTACAACGGAATCGCAAACACACCGTGAAATGGCCTCCGGGCTTTCCATGCCGGTTGGTTTTAAAAACGGCACCGACGGCAGCCTTGCAACGGCTATTAACGCTATGCGTGCCGCCGCCCAGCCGCACCGTTTTGTTGGCATTAACCAGGCAGGGCAGGTGGCGTTGCTACAAACTCAGGGGAATCCGGACGGGCATGTGATCCTGCGCGGTGGTAAAGCGCCGAACTATAGCCCTGCGGATGTTGCGCAATGTGAAAAAGAGATGGAACAGGCGGGACTGCGCCCGTCTCTGATGGTAGATTGCAGCCACGGTAATTCCAATAAAGATTATCGCCGTCAGCCTGCGGTGGCAGAATCCGTGGTTGCTCAAATCAAAGATGGCAATCGCTCAATTATTGGTCTGATGATTGAAAGTAATATCCACGAGGGCAATCAGTCTTCCGAGCAACCGCGCAGTGAAATGAAATACGGTGTATCCGTCACCGATGCCTGCATTAGTTGGGAAATGACCGATGCCTTGCTGCGTGAAATTCATCAGGATCTGAACGGGCAGCTGACGGCTCGCGTGGCTTAAGAGGTTTATTATGGTTGCTGAATTGACCGCATTACGCGATCAAATTGATGAAGTCGATAAAGCGCTGCTGAATTTATTAGCGAAGCGTCTGGAACTGGTTGCTGAAGTTGGCGAGGTGAAAAGCCGCTTTGGACTGCCTATTTATGTTCCGGAGCGCGAGGCATCTATGCTGGCCTCGCGGCGTGCAGAGGCGGAAGCTCTGGGTGTACCGCCAGATCTGATTGAGGATGTTTTGCGTCGGGTGATGCGTGAATCTTACTCCAGTGAAAACGACAAAGGATTTAAAACGCTTTGTCCGTCACTGCGTCCGGTGGTTATCGTCGGCGGTGGCGGTCAGATGGGACGTCTGTTCGAGAAGATGCTGACACTATCGGGTTATCAGGTGCGGATTCTGGAGCAACATGACTGGGATCGCGCGGCTGATATTGTTGCCGATGCCGGAATGGTGATTGTTAGTGTGCCAATCCACGTTACTGAGCAAGTTATCGGCAAATTACCGCCTTTACCGAAAGATTGTATTCTGGTCGATCTGGCATCGGTGAAAAATGGACCATTACAGGCCATGCTGGCGGCGCATGATGGTCCGGTGCTGGGGTTACACCCGATGTTCGGCCCGGACAGCGGTAGCCTGGCAAAGCAAGTTGTGGTCTGGTGTGATGGACGTAAGCCGGAAGCATACCAATGGTTTCTGGAGCAAATTCAGGTCTGGGGCGCTCGGCTGCATCGTATTAGCGCTGTCGAGCACGATCAGAATATGGCGTTTATTCAGGCTCTGCGCCACTTTGCTACTTTTGCTTATGGGCTGCACCTGGCAGAAGAAAATGTTCAGCTTGAGCAACTTCTGGCGCTTTCTTCGCCGATTTACCGCCTTGAGCTGGCGATGGTTGGGCGACTGTTTGCCCAGGATCCGCAACTGTATGCCGACATTATTATGTCGTCAGAGCGTAATCTGGCGTTAATCAAACGTTACTATAAGCGTTTCGGCGAGGCGATTGAGTTGCTGGAGCAGGGCGATAAGCAGGCGTTTATTGACAGTTTCCGCAAGGTGGAGCACTGGTTCGGCGATTACGCACAGCGTTTTCAGAGTGAAAGCCGCGTGTTATTGCGTCAGGCGAATGACAATCGCCAGTAATAATCCAGTGCCGGATGATTCACATCATCCGGCACTTTTTCATCAGGTTGGATCAACAGGCACTACGTTCTCACTTGGGTAACAGCCCAATACCTTCATCGAACGGGTGATTTCCCCTAACTCTTTCAATGCTTTTTGCATTTCCGCTGATTCAAGATTGGCCTGAATATCCAGATAAAACATCTCTTCCCACGGATTACCGTGAATCGGACGTGATTCCAGACGGGTCATAATTAGACTGTGGTTGCGCAGTACCAGCAACGCTTCAACCAGTGCACCAGCTTGTTGTCCGGTCGCCATTAACAACGTCGTTTTCGCCGGAACCTGGTCAGAAACGTTAATGGCTTTACGTGCCAACACCACAAATCGGGTGAAGTTTTGTCGCTGATTCGCTTCAATACGCTCCAGTACCTGCAAACCGTACAAAGTGCCGCCAGCTTCGCTTCCCAACGCAGCAACATGCGGTGATTTTGCCTGTGCAACCTTTTCCATTGCCGCAGACGTACTTTCGGTATATTCAATCTTCCAGTGCGGATAACGATTAAGGAATTTGCTGCATTGCTGGAATGGCTGCGGATGGCTGTAGACCGTATTAATGGTGGATAAATCAGTAGTGCCGGAGACCAACAAACAATGATCGATAGTTAACGTCATCTCGCCAACAATCGACAAACTGGTATGTTGCAGCAGATCGTAAACGTCGTTTATGGCACCGGAGCTGGTATTTTCAATCGGTACGACGGCATAGTCGGCCTGGCCGGTTTCCACCTGATTAAAAATATCGGCAAATTTGGCGCAGCCACTTTCAATGAATTGCTCAAAGTGACGCGCAGCGTACTGACGAGCGGCAAGATGTGAATAGGAGCCTTTGGGGCCGAGAAAAGCGATGCGTGCTGAGTGCGGATTAATTTTATTGAGATGTTGCTGGAGCAAAGCCTGCTGAGTTAATACGGAATCTTCAATGATGAGCTGGAACAGGCGAGTAATGTAATGGGCGTCCAGATGGTGCGCTTTACCGAGCGTAATTAATCTTTCCAGCAAATCGCGTTCACGATCAATATCACGTACCGGGCGATGCGAGAGTAGTTTGGCTTTTCCCACCTCGACGGCCAGTTCGCGTCGCTCTGCCAGTAATGCTAATAATTTTTCATCCAGCGCGCTGATTTTCTCTCGCAGCGCCAGTAACGGGTTTTCCGATGTCATAGTGTTGCCTTTTTGTTATCAATAAAAAAGGCCCCCCGATTTGGGAGGCCTTATTGTTCGTCTTCGCATTCTGTTTCACACGACGAAACGCCTCCCATTCAGGGGAAGGTAAAAAAGAATGCGAAGAAAAACGGTGTGTGTTTCATGTTTGTTTCCTTAAGTGACTTTAGTACAGTACCCGTACTGTTTTCACGCTGTCAACAAAAAACGCGCCCGAAGGCGCGTTGGCGATACACTCAATATAAAGGACTACTCTTCTTCAACTTCTTCGACGAAGTTGGCGTCTTTCACCGATGTTGCGGCACGACGTGCTTCGCCTTTGTGCTGCAGTTTATTGAGCTGCCGTTCCAGCTTGTTGATCAATTCGTTAATTGCGGTGTACATATCTTCATGTTTACCACTGGCAACCAGAACGCCGTTAGGTGTATTGATTGTGGCGTCAGCAACAAACCCTTGTGGCTCTTTGGACAGAATGATATGTGGATTAATCAGATGTGTTTGCCATTTTTCCAGTTTGGCGAGACGGTCTGCGACATGTTGGCGGATGGCCGGAGTAATTTCCATTTGTTTGCTGGTAATGTTCATTGTCATAAATTTTACCTCTTGTCTTCCCGTCTTGGTGAATTCAGCATACCGTTCCTGATGTCAAAATGTGTGATGGAAATCTCATAATCTTGTCACTTTTTGTCAACGAATCTTTTTTGTGAGAAATCGCAGGAAGAGGTGTTTTTTTACTTGAGGAATATCTCAAAGCGAGCCATATTTGATGAGATCGATAGTGACTAAATCGCTTCAGTTTCACAACTAACAGAATAAAAAAACGGCAGCTCAAGGGCTGCCGTTTTGTGTTTCAGGTTTTTGTTATGTATTGCTGCTGTTTGCAGCGATGATTTTCGCTACTTTTTCAGCTTGCGCATTCATCTGCATCTGACGGTATGCATTTTCCATCAGCGGCAGCGCATCACGCGTAGCCTGGGTATCCGGGTAGTCGCGCAACATGCCTTCTACGCGGTTAACGACGGCAACCCATGCACCACGTTCTGTATAGTACTCGGCAACGGAGTATTCATATTTCGCCAGACGATCTTTCAGGAATACCAGACGTTTGGTGGCATCGGTGGTGTACTGACTGTTCGGATAGCCGCGCACCAGTTTGGAAAAGTCACTAAACGCAGCTCGTGCATGTTGAGGATCGCGATCGCTACGGTCAACGCCAAAGAACCCTTGCAGCGCACTGTCATCCAGCGCCATATTGGTCAGGCCACGCATGTACATGACATAATCGATATTCGGATGGGTCGGGTTAAGGCGAATAAAACGATCGATGGCAGCCTGTGCTAACGGCAAATCGGCGTTTTTATAGTAGGCGTAGATGAGATCCAGCTGCACCTGCTGCGAATACGGACCAAACGGATAGCGATTATCTAACGCTTCCAGTTGCGTTATTGCCTGTCTCCAGTTACCGTCCTGCAGCTTTTGTTGTGCAGTCGCGTAAATTTCATTTGGCGGATTATCAGGTACTTCTTCCTTTGACCCCGAGCAACCCGCCAAAAACAGGCTTAGTGTGGCGGCTGCCACCAGATATTTCATGCGCGTCATGACGTTTTGACTTTCCTCAAAATGTAATACGGGAGATTCTCTGTTCCTGCTCCCGGTTAAGACCAGCTACAATAGCACACTATATTAAACGGCAAAGCCGTAAAACCCCAACGATAAACGAAGAAGCAGTATATATGGCACAACGAGTACAGCTCACTGCAACGGTGTCCGAAAACCAACTCGGTCAACGCTTAGATCAGGCTTTGGCCGAAATGTTCCCGGATTATTCACGTTCGCGGATAAAAGAATGGATCCTCGACCAGCGCGTGCTGGTTAACGGCAAAGTTTGTGATAAGCCGAAAGAAAAAGTATTGGGTGGCGAGCAGGTTGCCATCAACGCTGAGATTGAAGAAGAAGCGCGTTTTGAACCGCAGGATATCCCGCTGGATATCGTCTATGAAGATGACGATATCATCGTCATTAATAAACCGCGCGACCTGGTGGTACATCCTGGCGCGGGTAACCCGGATGGCACGGTACTGAATGCATTGCTTCATTATTATCCGCCCATTGCCGATGTACCGCGTGCAGGCATCGTCCATCGTCTGGATAAAGACACCACTGGCCTGATGGTTGTGGCAAAAACCGTTCCGGCTCAGACGCGTTTAGTCGAATCTTTGCAAAGGCGTGAAATTACTCGTGAGTATGAAGCGGTGGCAATTGGTCATATGACCGCTGGCGGTACAGTAGATGAACCAATCAGCCGCCACCCGACCAAACGTACCCATATGGCGGTGCATCCGATGGGCAAACCAGCGGTGACTCACTATCGCATCATGGAACACTTCCGTGTGCACACGCGTCTGCGGTTGCGTCTGGAAACTGGACGTACGCACCAGATCCGCGTGCATATGGCCCATATCACTCATCCGCTGGTGGGCGATCCGGTTTATGGTGGCCGTCCGCGTCCGCCAAAAGGTGCTTCGGAAGCGTTTATCTCCACGCTGCGTAAATTTGACCGCCAGGCGCTTCATGCAACCATGCTGCGTCTTTATCACCCGATCTCCGGTATCGAAATGGAATGGCATGCGCCTATTCCACAAGATATGGTGGAGCTGATTGAGGTGATGCGCGCCGATTTCGAAGAGCATAAAGATGAAGTGGACTGGTTATGAGTAAGCTGATTGTCCCGCAGTGGCCGCTGCCAAAAGGTGTTGCGGCCTGTAGCTCTACTCGTATCGGCGGCGTGAGCTTGCCCCCGTATGACTCGCTCAACCTCGGTGCCCATTGTGGCGATAACCCGGATCACGTTGAGGAGAATCGCAAGCGACTTTTTGCTGCGGGCAATTTGCCTTCTAAACCGGTCTGGCTTGAGCAGGTACACGGCAAAGATGTGCTTAAGCTTACTGGCGAACCTTATGCCTCAAAACGAGCAGATGCCTCTTATAGCAATACGCCCGGCACGGTTTGCGCAGTGATGACTGCCGACTGCCTCCCTGTGCTGTTTTGCAATCGAGCGGGAACGGAAGTCGCCGCCGCTCATGCTGGCTGGCGTGGACTGTGCGCAGGCGTGCTGGAAGAGACAGTTTCCTGTTTTGCTGATAATCCAGAAAATATTCTCGCCTGGTTAGGGCCGGCAATTGGTCCACGCGCGTTTGAAGTGGGGGCGGAGGTTCGCGAGGCGTTTATGGCAGTAGACGCCGAAGCGAGTACAGCTTTCATTCAGCATGGTGATAAGTATCTGGCGGACATTTATCAGCTTGCCCGGCAGCGTCTGGCGAGCGTTGGTGTTGAACAAATTTTCGGCGGCGACCGTTGTACATATACGGAAAATGAGACTTTCTTCTCTTATCGTCGCGACAAGACCACCGGTCGTATGGCAAGTTTCATTTGGCTGATATAACCTAAAGAATCAAGACGATCCGGTACGCGTGATTTTCTTTTCACATTAATCTGGTCAATAACCTTGAATAATTGAGGGATGACCTCATTTAATCTCCAGTAGCAACTTTGATCCGTTATGGGAGGAGTTATGCGTCTGGATCGTCTTACTAATAAATTCCAGCTTGCTCTTGCCGATGCCCAATCACTTGCACTCGGGCACGACAACCAATTCATCGAACCACTTCATTTAATGAGCGCCCTGCTGAATCAGGAAGGGGGTTCGGTTAGTCCTTTATTAACATCCGCTGGCATAAATGCTGGCCAGTTGCGCACAGATATCAATCAGGCATTAAATCGTTTACCGCAGGTTGAAGGTACTGGTGGTGATGTCCAGCCATCACAGGATCTGGTGCGCGTTCTTAATCTTTGCGACAAGCTGGCGCAAAAACGTGGTGATAACTTTATCTCGTCAGAACTGTTCGTTCTGGCGGCACTTGAGTCTCGCGGCACGCTGGCCGACATCCTGAAAGCAGCAGGGGCGACCACCGCCAACATTACTCAAGCGATTGAACAAATGCGTGGAGGTGAAAGCGTGAACGATCAAGGTGCTGAAGACCAACGTCAGGCTTTGAAAAAATATACCATCGACCTTACCGAACGAGCCGAACAGGGTAAACTCGATCCGGTGATTGGTCGTGATGAAGAAATTCGCCGTACCATTCAGGTGCTGCAACGTCGTACTAAAAATAACCCGGTACTGATTGGTGAACCAGGCGTCGGTAAGACTGCCATCGTTGAAGGTCTGGCGCAGCGTATTATCAACGGCGAAGTGCCCGAAGGGTTGAAAGGCCGCCGCGTACTGGCGCTGGATATGGGCGCGCTGGTGGCTGGGGCGAAATATCGCGGTGAGTTTGAAGAACGTTTAAAAGGCGTACTTAACGATCTTGCCAAACAGGAAGGCAACGTCATCCTGTTTATCGACGAATTACATACCATGGTCGGCGCGGGTAAAGCCGATGGCGCAATGGACGCCGGAAACATGCTGAAACCGGCGCTGGCGCGTGGTGAATTGCACTGCGTAGGTGCCACGACGCTTGACGAATATCGCCAGTACATCGAAAAAGATGCTGCGCTGGAACGTCGTTTCCAGAAAGTGTTTGTTGCCGAGCCTTCTGTTGAAGATACGATTGCGATTCTGCGTGGCCTGAAAGAACGTTACGAGCTGCACCACCATGTGCAAATTACTGACCCGGCAATTGTTGCAGCGGCGACGTTGTCTCATCGCTACATTGCTGACCGTCAGCTGCCAGATAAAGCCATCGACCTGATCGATGAGGCAGCATCCAGCATTCGTATGCAGATTGACTCAAAACCAGAAGAACTCGACCGACTCGATCGCCGTATCATCCAGCTCAAACTGGAACAACAGGCGTTAATGAAAGAGTCTGATGAAGCCAGTAAAAAACGTCTGGATATGCTCAATGAAGAACTGAGCGACAAAGAACGTCAGTACTCCGAGTTAGAAGAAGAGTGGAAAGCAGAGAAAGCATCGCTTTCTGGTACGCAGACCATTAAAGCGGAACTGGAACAGGCGAAAATCGCTATTGAACAGGCTCGCCGTGTGGGTGACCTGGCGCGGATGTCTGAACTGCAATACGGCAAAATCCCGGAACTGGAAAAGCAACTGGAAGCCGCAACGCAGCTCGAAGGCAAAACTATGCGTCTGTTGCGTAATAAAGTGACCGATGCCGAAATTGCTGAAGTGCTGGCGCGTTGGACGGGGATTCCGGTTTCTCGCATGATGGAAAGCGAGCGCGAAAAACTGCTGCGTATGGAGCAAGAACTGCACCATCGCGTTATTGGTCAGAACGAAGCGGTTGATGCGGTATCTAACGCTATTCGTCGTAGCCGTGCGGGGCTGGCGGATCCAAATCGCCCGATTGGTTCATTCCTGTTCCTCGGCCCAACGGGTGTGGGGAAAACTGAGCTTTGTAAGGCGCTGGCGAACTTTATGTTTGATAGCGACGAGGCGATGGTCCGTATCGATATGTCCGAGTTTATGGAGAAACACTCGGTGTCTCGTCTGGTTGGTGCGCCTCCGGGATATGTCGGTTATGAAGAAGGTGGCTACCTGACCGAAGCGGTGCGTCGTCGTCCGTATTCCGTCATCCTGCTGGATGAAGTGGAAAAAGCGCATCCGGATGTCTTCAACATTCTGTTGCAGGTACTGGATGATGGGCGTCTGACTGACGGGCAGGGGAGAACGGTCGACTTCCGTAATACGGTTGTCATTATGACCTCTAACCTCGGTTCCGATTTGATTCAGGAACGCTTCGGTGAACTGGATTATGCGCACATGAAAGAGCTGGTGCTCGGTGTGGTAAGCCATAACTTCCGTCCGGAATTCATTAACCGTATCGATGAAGTGGTGGTCTTCCATCCGCTGGGTGAACAGCACATTGCGTCGATTGCGCAGATTCAGTTGAAACGTCTGTATAAACGTCTGGAAGAACGTGGTTATGAAATCCACATTTCTGACGAGGCGCTGAAACTGCTGAGCGAGAACGGTTACGATCCGGTCTATGGTGCACGTCCTCTGAAACGTGCAATTCAGCAGCAGATCGAAAACCCGCTGGCACAGCAAATACTGTCTGGTGAATTGGTTCCGGGTAAAGTGATTCGCCTGGAAGTTAATGAAGACCGGATTGTCGCCGTCCAGTAAATGATAAAACGAGCCCTTCGGGGCTCGTTTTTGTCTATAAGTTAGACGGGAAAGACTATATTTAAGATGTTTTGCCTGAAAAATGAGCGAACGATAAAGTTTTTATATTTTCCTCTTGTCAGGCCGGAATAACTCCCTATAATGCGCCACCACTGACACAGAACAACGGCAAACACGCCGCCGGGTCAGCGGGGTTCTCCTGAGAATCTCAACAGAGAAAGCAAAAATAAATGCTTGACTCTGTAGCGGGAAAGCGTATTATGCACACCCCGCGCCGCTGAGAAAAAGCGAAGCGGCACTGCTCTTTAACAATTTATCAGACAATCTGTGTGGGCACTCGAAGATACGGATTCTTAACGTCGCAAGACGAAAAATGAATACCAAGTCTCAAGAGTGAACACGTAATTC